>CAJOPM010000151.1 GCA_905236225.1 uncultured Eubacterium sp. | reverse complement strand
ATAACTACAGTCTCAAATATTGATATATCCAAATGTTAACTATGTAATGATACCATATTTACAGCGTTTTTCAAAGATAGTCAATCATTCTGAACTGGATGTTTCTTATCCCTTTAAATTCATTTATTGTCGGATAGTACAAAATTGAAATATATGCATTGTCACATTCATTTTTTTTCAATGCCGAAAATGTGCCATCTCCATACTTATCATCAATATATTCCATAAATGTGGCGGGCGGCGCGAAACTAATCACTTCGTATATTTTTTGATAGTCATCCTCTTTGCATCTTAAAAACAGCTTAAGCACGTTTTTATTCTTCCCTAATATCTTAACTGAAGTAATGAGGGCATCTCTTTGTGCAAATACGGGTTTTTCATTGCCCGTCCCAAAGGGTTCTAATCTATTTATTTCATTAATAAGTTCTTCATTTACATATGAAAACGGCATAGCAATATCAATCTTGGTTTTTTCTACAAAATCATCTTCACACAAATCTGCGTTTTCATTTATCAGCTTTCTAAAAGATGAGATATCTTCTTGCCTTAATGAAAGACCGGCTGCAAGTTTGTGCCCCCCGTATTTTTGCAAATAAATATCGGCTGACCTAAGCCCCGCATAGATATCGTAATTATCTATAGACCTAGCAGACCCCTTTACCATCGTTTCACCTTTTGTAAGAACAATACTTGGATGGTTATATTCTTCTCTGATTCTTCCTGCTATTATCCCAGCTATACTTTCGTGACAGTTTGGCAGGTATACAACGTATACTTTATCACCTTGAATATTCTCTATATACGTTTTTGCTTCTTCAACACCCTTTGATGTCATCTCTTTTCTCGACTCATTTAAGTTGGCTAATTCTTCAGACAGAGCCGCCGCCTTAATAACGTCATCTTCTAACAATAATTGTAATGAGCGTATTGCACTGTCAAGACGACCCGCAGCATTTAGGCAAGGTCCTATAACAAATCCAATTTGATAAGTTGTCAGATTATCAAGATCAATATTCTTTCTTGCTGCAAGTGCTTTAAGCCCTATATTCTTTGTAACTTTAATTCTCTTAAGCCCCTCTTTTACAATTATGCGGTTTTCTCCTATCAAAGGCACAACATCACAAACTGTAGCTATTGCCGCTATCTCTATAAAATGGTCAAATTCCTGTATCGATCTGCCATATTTTTGAGCCAGTACACATATGAGCTTATATGAAACAGCTGCGCCGCACAGCTCTTTAAACGGATAGGGGCAGTCATTCCTTTTAGGATCTACTATTGCATCTGCATCAACCAACCTGTCCGCTTTATCCTCACTATCGCCATCTGTAGGCACTTGATGATGATCTGTGACTATGACTTTTATTCCAAGCTCTCGCGCTTTTTTTATTTCGTCAAATGCAGCTATCCCATTATCACATGTAACAATTACATCTACATTATCATGTGCCGCCTGCTCGACAAGCCTTGTGCTAAGACCATATCCATCATATATTCTATGAGGAATATCATAAGAAACAAAGGCCCCGAACATTTCAAGGCCTCTGGTTAATATATAAGTGGAACATATTCCATCTACGTCATAATCACCTATGACGCGTATATTTAATTTTTTTCTGATTGCATCCCGGATAATATCTGTTGCCTTGTCAATATCTTTAAAAAGATTGGCATCATGGCAACTCTTAATATCTGCATATAAATATTCGTCAATTTCCTCATCGGTTGCTATATTTCTGTTTACCAACAGTCTTGCCGTAACCTGGTCAATCGAATGTTTTTTTGCTATCTCTTTAAAATCCGCTCTCTTAGATATAATTACCCAATTCTTTTTCTTCATAATCAGATATTTGTTGTCCAGTTGTATTTATCTTCTCTATTTCCCCACTGTATGCCGGTAAGCTCATCATAAAGCTTTTGTGTAAGCTCTCCAATCTTAAAGTCATTGATCCTTACGCTATCGTTTTTGTAAACAAGCTCACCTACCGGTGATACAACGGCTGCTGTACCTGTTCCGAATACTTCTTCTAATCTTCCTTCATGACCGGCTTTCATTACATCATCTATTGCAAGCCTTTCTTCATGAACAGTATAACCCCAGTCTTTTAATATATGAATCATAGAATCCCTGGTAACTCCGGCAAGTACAGTACCATCAATTGGTGCTGTGTATATCTCACCGTCAATCTTGAACATAATGTTCATGGTGCCGACTTCTTCTACGTATTTTCTCTCAACACCATCAAGCCAAAGCACCTGTGTGCATCCCATCTTCTCAGCTTTAACCTGTCCAAGTATGGATGCGGCATAATTACCACCGCATTTGGTAAATCCTGTGCCGCCCTTTACCGCACGCACAAGCTCATCTTCTACCAATATTTTAATCGGATTAATGCCTTCCGGATAGTATGCTCCTACCGGGCAGCATATTATAATAAATCTGAAAGCATTAGCCATGTGAACACCCAGTGCCGACTCCGATGCAAACATAAATGGTCTGATATAAAGAGATGTTCCTTCCTTGTAAGGAACCCAATCCTTCTCAACATTTACCAAAGCCTTAACAGCCTCAACAAACATATCCTCAGGTAACCCCGGCATACAAAGTCTCTCATTTGACTTAATCATCCTTCGAGCATTCATTTCGGGCCTAAACAGCTGGATATCTCCATTTTTCGTTCTATATGCCTTTAATCCCTCAAATGTCTCTTGTGCATAATGAAGAACCACTGATGCCGGCTCCATGGTAATGGGTCCTTCCGGAACAATTCTTGGATTAACCCATCCATCCTGCTTGGTCCAATCAATCTCAAACATATAGTCAGTCATATATTTACCGAATCCAAGATTGTCCTGATCCGGCTTTTCTTTAAGAGTTTCTCTTTTTATAAATTTGATATCCATCTTTGGCCTCCATTATTACAAAATAAATTCAAGTCTCGCTCCCCCGCCTACGCTTTGCTTAGAGGTGGGGGTCATCTCGTCTGAGATATAATTACAGTTAAACTAATTACGGCTGCTTGGCAACTTTCTTTAAAGGTATTAAATTTAACCGCATTTAATAATAATCCCTTTAAAGGCTGATGTCAAGAAATGCTGCGTTGTGTTGTATATTCATCTAAAAAGCTAAGCCTTATGTTCCTGTTCTCATTTTTGTTAAAATCTTCATTAAGAACTATTGAATAATCGGAAAAATGATCTACATCGCACTGCCTGGCCGTCTCATACAGCACTTTGAATTTTTCCATCTTGGCAGAGCTTCTGTCCAAATAACCAAGTCTTACATAACAGGATGCTATATGTAAAAACATATCAAACGGCATTTCAAATGCATTCTCTAACATCTTTAGTGTTTTGGGGCATAATTTGGAATTGTAATATATATCTACCATATCTGCCACAAGCTTAATCTCAAGCATCTTTGCATATGATATCCATCTGGTCTGCATTACCTCATACGGCGGTCTGCTAGTATATATAAGTCCATATTCTAACGCCATCTGCTGCATTTTAGATCCGTTTAATACTTTTAAAAACCCAACCTGAAGCATATCAGGCTCAAGAGCATATACATCAGAAAATGATTCTTTAAACGAGTCATAATCTTCATATGGCAACCCTGCTATAAGATCCAAGTGCTGATGTATGTTGTTCATCTCCTTGATTCTAAGGACATTATCTTCTATTCGACCTATAGATGTGTTTCTTTGAATTTCTCTAATAGTCTCAAAATTAGTTGTCTGCACACCTATCTCAAACTGAACCAAACCTTCTCTCATCTTGGATAATACCTCAAACTGCTCTTCTTTTAGCAAATCTCCGGCTATCTCAAAATGAAAACTGGTTATGTTATTATCGTGCTCATAAATATACTTCCATATTGACAGCGCCCTGCCTGCATCACAGTTAAACGTTCTGTCAACAAACTTGACCAAAGGCACCTTATGTTCAAGGAATACATCTATATCTTCATATACTTTATCCAAACTTTTAAATCTTAGATTCTTATCAAGCGATGATAGGCAATAGCTACAATAATACGGGCATCCTCTGCTCGATTCATAATATAAGATCTTATGCTCTACCTCATCAAAATTATTGTAGAGCATAGGTATATCATCCATATTCACAGGTGCAGCCGCCTTATTTATCACTATTTTCCCATTTTCAAGCATATACCCGATTGACGGTATCTCAAACAACGAGCATTCTCTGTCATAAAATCTCAAAAGTTCAAGGAAAGGTTTTTCGCCCTCCCCTATAATAACGCCCTCTATTTGCGGATAATCTTCAAGGAAGCTTTGCGCCCTATATGAAATCTCAGGACCTCCTACCCAAATCGGAACCGAGGGATTAATCTTTCCAAACTCTGTAATAATATCTGTAACATATTCTATATTCCAGATATAACAAGGCATAAATAATACGTCCGGATTCATCCTAAAGATATCCGCCAAAATCTTTTCTCTTGACTGATTAATGGTAAATTCTACAACATTGCAGTGTTTGCCCGCTTTAGCGGCATATCCTTTAAGGCTGTATGCTGAAAGACAGGTATGTATGTACTTTGAATTAATCGCAGCTATTACAATATTCATAATTATCTATTTGATGTGCTTATTGACTCAACCGCAACAGCACCACCTCTTATTATCTCCATATGCTTAAATTTGCTCTTTAAAAGCTTTATAAATTCATTGTTCTTTTGTTCTGTAAGAAGACACTCAAGCAACAGTGCATCATCTCCTATATCAATGACACTAACTCCAAAAACCTGAGCGAACTGAAATACCTCTACCTTATCAGCCGGAGTACATTTTAAAACTTTGACAAATAAAATCTCTTTCATATGTACCGGCACATCCGTAAGGTCTATGACCTTTATTACCTCTACCATTCTGTTAAGCTGCTTTTTGATTTGTTCGAAAGTTATATCATCGCTCATAACAGAAATCGTCATTCTCGATACGGTCTCATCTTCCGTCACGCCTACTGTAAGAGATTGCAAATTATATGCCTTTCCGGAAAACAACCCGGACACTTTAGAAAGAACACCTACTGTATTTTCAACATTTAATGCTATCCATCTTTTTTTCATTTCCATTTGAACATCCTCCAATTCCTACGGCAAAATCATCTCGCTTAAAGGATTGCCTCCCTTTACCATAGGAAGCACTAATTCTTCTCGCTCTGTAATAAATTCTATTACCGTAGGCGTCTTGGTATTTTTCTTTGCTTTTGAGAATGCATCATCTATCTCACTCTCAGATTCTACCCTGATTCCCAGTGCCCCATAGCTTTCGGCCCATTTGATAAAATCAGGGATATACTTTGCCTCTTTGTCTCCTGCCGCTACTCCCTTTGTATTCTTTGTGTTGTTATCTGCCTTTGTAAGAAGCGAAGTTGAGGCATATCTCTTGCCGTAAAAGAGTTCTTGAAACTGTCTGACCATGCCAAGATAAGTATTATTAAGTATGCAAACAATAACCGGTGCTCCCTCTATTATAGCTGTCGCCATCTCCTGCATGTTCATCTGAAATCCGCCATCACCCGTGATACAAACTACCGGCATATCGGGCTTGGCCAATTTAGCTCCTACTGCCGCAGGAAATCCGAATCCCATGGTTCCAAGACCTCCGGAACATATCATGGATTTCTTTTCATCTAATGTTATATACTGGCTGGCCCACATCTGATGCTGCCCTACATCGGTTACATAAATTGCCTTTGTAAAGTTCTTGTTGATATGTTCCATAATAACCTGCGGGCTTAAGTATTTACCCTGATTAACAAAAAGCGGATGCTCTTCTTCCCACTTATAGATGTCATTCATCCAGCTTCCGCTATCAATAGGCTCTGCCCATTCGATAAGCTTTTCCAGTGCCTTTTTTGCATCTGCAACTATTGGAATATCAACAACTACGTTTCTTGATATAGAAGCTGTATCAATATCAATATGAATTATCTTTGCCTTAGGAGCAAACTCGTTAAGATCACCTGTTATTCTGTCGTTAAACCTTGTTCCTATTGACAATAACACATCACACTCGCTTACAGCCTTGTTAGCGCTGTATCGTCCATGCATCCCGCAGTTTCCGATATAGTAAAAATTGTCATCTTTCATAGCGCCCTTGCCCATGACTGTGGTAACAACCGGCACCTTTGTCTTTTCTACGAACTTCTCAAGTTGCTTATGAGCCTTTGAAATTCTTATTCCGCCGCCTGCCATAATAAGAGGTCTTTTTGCACCGCTAAGAAGCTTGTATGCTCTTTTGAGCTGTCCAACATGTACATTGGTGTTTATTTTATATCCCCTGATATTTATCTCACCCGGATAATCAGACGGTCCTTTTTCTACCTGTATGTTTTTAGGCAAATCAATAAGAACCGGACCGGGTTTTCCTGATGTTGCTATATGAAATGCCATCTTGATTATACGGCCTAAATCTTCTCTTTTTCTAACCGTTACGCTATACTTTGTAACGCCTTTTACCATTCCTATAATATCAACCTCTTGAAAAGCATCATTTCCCATAAGAGGAAGAGGCACCTGCCCTGTAAATACAACAAGCGGTATGCTGTCATAAAATGCAACGTAATAGCGGTTACCGTGTTCGTTGCTCCGGGGCCGCTGGTTACAAGACACACTCCCGGCTTGCCCGATGCTCTTGCATATCCTTCCGCCTCATGAACAACCGCCTGCTCATGTCTTCCGAGTACGACATGTATTTTATCTTGTTTGTATAACTCATCAAACAAATCTGTAACGGTACCTCCCGGGTATCCGAATACAGTCTCAACCTTTTCTTCAATTAAAGCTTTAACAAATAACTTTCTTCCGGTACAATCCATATTCTTTCTCCTTAATTTATTGATATCAGATAAGATTAACTGTCTTTAGTATAAATATCCACATTGTCAAAGTCAGAGACGCTAAAAGCGTCGTCGCGACCACTATGCTTGCCGTAAGTGTGCCGTCATTGTTCATATTCTTAGCCATAATATAACAGCTTGGTGTTGCAGGTGCTGCTAACATAACGACAATAGCTATCATCTTTTCTCCGGTAAAACCTAAAGCCGTAGCTATCGGTATGAATATTGCCGCCTGAGCAAAAAGTTTTATAAAAGATGCCACAAGTGTCGGTTTTATCTTTTTTAGTGCCTTTCTGCCTTCAAACCCGGCGCCCAATGCAATAAGTGCAAGCGGGGTTGCCGTAACTGCAACACTGTTTACTGTGCCATCGATAATTTCGGGAAAATCGACTCTAAAATAAGAGGCTGCCAATCCAAGAATAACTCCTATTATTATAGGATTTTTGATTATATTAAACGCTGCTTCTTTTAACTTTTTGGTATCCTTGCTTCCATCTTCATTTGTACCTTCAAATGTAAGTACCAAAACCGAGTAGACGTTATATAAAGGCACTGCACCAACTATCATAAGCGGTCCCATTGCCGAACTGCCATATACGTTTTGGATAAAAGCCAGCCCCATAACAGCCGCCGAGCTCCTAAATGATGCCTGTACAAAAGCTCCTATCATGGTCTTATCTTTCATAAAGAGCTTTGCAATCCCCCATATCACCCAAAAGCATAAAGATGTAGCAATGGCACAAAATAATACATATTTCAAATCAAACACTGCCCTTATATCTACGCTTGATAAATCTCTAAACAAAAGCACGGGCAGTGTCACCTTAAAATTCAGTTTATTTGCAACCTTGACAAAATCCTCATTCAGTATCTTAATTCTTCGCAAAAAATATCCGATGACCATAACTAAAAATATGGGCATTGTAGTATTGATACTGAATATAAAGTTATCCATTCTCTATCACTTTACTTTCTTTTCATATTTTAGGAAAACATATTCTAAATCAAAATATGTATGTTCATCACTCGACTGTGTAATAACCCACTCTTTTTTTTCATCAAGATTCGGGAAATATGCATCAGCCTGATAAGAATAATTAATTCTGGTAATATGCGCAACATCACATTTATCCAAGAATTGTCTATAGATACTCTCACCGCCTATAATGTAGATATCTTCGCTATTATATTTAGAAAGAATATCATCAAGTTCTTCCATGCTATGTGCAGCTATTACTCCACTTGGATTATAATTTTTATCAGAGCTTAGGACGATGTTTTCTCTTTGCTTAAGAGGCTTTGAACCCGGAAAGCTTTCTAATGTCTTTCGTCCCATTACTACCACTTTCCCAATCGTATGATCTTTAAAATATTTCATATCCTCGGGAATGCTGACAAGTAAACTGTTATTGTTTCCAATTGCCCAATTCTTATCAACCGCTACTATAATATTCATATTATCTGCTCCTATATCGCTATCGGAATATCTTTTATTTGTTCGCCATGCTGATAGTTTTCTACCGTGATATCATCCGTGGTAAAATCGTAAAAATCTTTGATATCAGGATTTAGTGTAACTTTTGGCGCAGGATAAGTTGGCCTTTGAATAAGTTCCTTGATAATCGGAATATGTCTGTCATAGATATGTGCATCAGCAATAACATGTACCAATTCTCCTGCTTTCATATTGCACACCTGCGCTAACATATGCACAAGCACAGCATACTGACATACGTTCCAATTATTTGCTGCAAGTATATCCTGCGAACGCTGATTTAATATCGCATTTAACGTAAGCTTATCATCCCCCGGCTTTTGAGTTACATTGAATGTCATAGAATATGCGCACGGGTACAAATGCATTTGAAACAGATCCTGATGAACGTAAATATTTGTCATAATTCTGCGGCTAAACGGATTATTCTTCAAATCATAAATCACTCTGTCAACCTGATCAAACATGCCTTCTTTATATTTATGTTTAACTGACATCTGATAGCCGTATGCCTTGCCTATGCTTCCGCTTTCATCTGCCCACTCATCCCATACATGAGAATTTAGTTCATGTATATTATTTGACTTTTTTTGCCATATCCACAGCATTTCATCGGCAGCGCTTTTTATTGCTGTGCGCCTTAGCGTTATCGCCGGAAATTCTTTGGATAAATCATATCTGTTTACCACTCCGAATGTCTTAATGGTATACGCCGCCTGCCCATCAGGCCAGTGCGGGCGCACTTTTTCACCCTCGGTGCTTGTTCCGTTTTCTAAAATATTTTTGCACATATCAATGAACAGATTATCTGCTAAACTCATATCAACTCTCCCTATGGTCTTCCATAAATTGCTCTATGTGTTTCTGTAGCTATGCTGTATTTAAGATATCCATCATATCTTGTAACCCATGTATCTATTACGACAGCCTCACCATCATCATCGAAATAAAGAAAGTCGTAACCGGAAAAAATTTCTACATGATATATTCCCCTATATCTTCCATTCTTAGCTCCAGGCTTAAATATCAAATCGCCTGCCTGCATTTTAAGTTTTTGTATTTTATTGTTAGTACACTTGCCGATCAGCTTAGAATGCGAATTTAAATAGCTTGCGATTCCGGCTGCGGTCGGCGCCCATGAGGATGCACCAAATTTATATCCATAAGTCGAAAAGGATCTCCAAACCAAAGAACTACAGTCATAATATCCGGTTTTCATTCTATACGGCTGCGAATAAGTACTGCTTTCAAATATCCTCGTTGCTTTTTTTATAGCCTTAACCTTGGATATTTTTGTTACGCTTACTGCACATCCTAAGTACAAGACACCCCCAACGCTAACCTTAATAATAGCATTTCCTACAGACTTTGCTGTAACCTTACCATTCGAATTTACCGTTGCAACAGATTTATTTGAGGATTCGTATTTTATATTACCTGTAATCTTTTTCCCCTTGGCATTACTAACGGTAATAGTCTTGGTTTTCCCGGGGTACATCAGCGTTGAAGTTGCATTTAATGTAGTTCTTACAACCTTTGCCGTAAGCGTAAAACTCTTGCCGGCTAAAACATAACTAAGGGTGGTAGTTCCATATCCCGAGAACGTAAAAGTAATGGTATTGTTCTCCACGCTTATGTCGGATACGGATATATTTGCTCCGCCTTCATATGAATAACTCAAATTAGTAAGCGGATCCGAATCTGAAAAGACATAATCTACTCCCTCAAGCTGAATGCTCTGCTCATATGTATATTCATCTGAAACAGCAACATATCCAACTATACTATCGCTTGAGACGGTCGCATTTGTCATGTCGGGATATACATAGATTGTATACTCAATCTGCATGTACTCATCCTCGGCATATTCAAAATTAACGTAAAGATTAGCTTCACCTTGGCTTTGCGCCGTAAAGATCCCCTGATTGTCAATATATAAGACAGATTCGTTATCAGATATATATTTTACATCGGTTATTGCGGTATATTCAGAATAAGGCTCTAGCGTTGTATCAATCGTAAAGATTCCACTCTGGCCATAATCTAAATATACACAATCGGATTCCTCACCTAATGCAACGCTTGTTACCTCTTCTTCACCCGGCTGTTCAGTAGATTCTTCCTCTTGTGTTGTATTATCATCACTGTCATCAAGCAGCTGATTTGATTCAATAATCTCTTCAGATGATTGCGATAAATCTTCCTCACTCTCAACAGTTGCCATCTGCTTATCATCTGCAAGTAAGTTCACCTGCGGAACTACAGTTACAAACATTGCTGCACTTAAGGCGCCAGCTAACACTCTCTTAAATCTAAACATAAAAAACTCCTGTAAAAATTGTAAATTGCACCTGTTTCATACTATACACTAAAATGGCACCATAGGGCAAGCCAATGCCAAAGTTT
>CAJOPM010000150.1 GCA_905236225.1 uncultured Eubacterium sp. | reverse complement strand
TAAAAAACTCCTGTAAAAATTGTAAATTGCACCTGTTTCATACTATACACTAAAATGGCACCATAGGGCAAGCCAATGCCAAAGTTTTAGGCACCTGCGCCGTTATCAGGATCGATTTTGTTTCTGATGGTTGACATAATTCCCATCATATACGGATGCAGGTATCTTTTGGCCTCATCCTCAGAGGTATATTGTGTATATGAATTTCCAAGCATATACGCTTTGATCACACATTCATTTACCCTATGAAGCTTTTCTTCCCTATCTTCTATAAAGGGAATTTCATTTTCTATCTGATCTCTGATTTTTTCAAGTTCTTCTTCTGTAACAAGCGCACATATATCCTTTCTGGTAGCAAACACTCTCTTGTTCGTAATAAGCGTTATTAGTGCCCCAACCAAAGTATAGATTACTCTTTCTATAAGCATCATAAGTACACCGCTGTTAAATGCGTTAAGGGCAAGCGCAGACGCTGTAATGTACGAGACCATACTATCATAACTTCCGGCTGTATATATTAGGAAATTAAATATAGTCATGATTGCAACCCGCTCATAAAATCCTCTGAATATAAAGAATAAGAGCATACAAAAAAGTATACCTCTAAGCGTGCCTACAACCCTTTGCTTGACCCGGTTTGCAGTATTGTCCTGATAGGGTATAAGCATAAAGAAAATGGAAATTGTAAGCCAGTATGCATTGGGAAACTGTGTAACATAAGCAAAAACTAAAGAAGGCATTGTAACAAATACCTGTCTTAGTCCAAATCGAAATCTTACTAATCTTATGTCAAATTTGCTATGTCTGAATTTAAGACGCCTATTATCGTTTGCCTCATTTTTTTTGACGTAGGCAATTCTTTGCAAAAGCACTTCTATATTATTCAGTTTTTCTTCAATGCTCTCATCTGATGTGGCTTCATAAACACACGCCTCGAACAATCCTACATAACGACTGAATACGTTTACCTTCTCAAATGACCTGATAGCAGATCTGTTGGTCTCATAAATGATTGCGCTCATTCTTCTGTTACCCTTGCATATCTGCTCTTTTAGCTTTTCTGCAAACTCATCATCACCCTCTTTAATAGCTTTACTCAACAAATAACATTTCATCTGTCCTTCACTTGCAAGGTCTTCGAGCTTTGTATTCTTCTTGCCTATATTTAGCACAAATAAGAACACAAATACTATCAAAAAGGATGCCGCCAGCGCCTCTATTCTTGTAAGTAAGGCACCCGGAGTACTGATAGGTGCTATCTGAAAAAAGATAAGTGCCATCCCCGGCGGAAAATAATTGCTCATTTGATATTCATCTATCAACAGTGAACATATCCAAAAAAGTGCCGCGCCATTTACTATTATACAAAGCGGCACATTTATAAGCGCCACATAAGACAAAAGAGCCATTACAACATATATAACAAAGGTTTTTGCCATACAGCTGTAATGACGCTTCAAATCTCTAAAACGCAAAAAGGAGAGCGTGGCAAAAGGACCTATCATGGAATTTTCAATGCCAAATCCAAAATAGGTCACAAAAAATATACTTGTAACAACAAGTGTAGGCGCTATCGCCCCTGCTCCTTTTTCTTTCCAGAATACTTTAATTTTATCTTTCACCGTTATTGTGCGCTTAATCCGCTAAGATAATTTGTAATTGGATCTAAATTGACATATGTATATGTTACAGGTGTGTTATTAACAATCCAATTTCTAATTGAAAATGCAACCCATACAATCAAAGCCGCAACTATTAACACCAATATACATTTAACCAATATACTCTGTCTCTTCTGACGTGCTACGGTTTTCTTGCGATTTACCTTTTCTTCTTTGTATCTGTCTACTTTTGCCTGACTCATATTATTTCTCCGTTTCTACAATTGTTTTTAAAGTTTTAATGAAAATATCCATCTGCTCATCCGTACCTACGGTGATGCGAAGATAATTATCAATCCTCGGCTTATCAAAATATCTTACAAAGATATTTTTCTTTTTCAGACTTTCAAATATATATCTTGCGCTGCAGGTTTTATGCTTAGCAAATATAAAATTACTTTTGCTGTCTATACACGAAAAACCTAATTCTTTTAACCTATCTACGCTGTTCTCTCTGGTCGCTATAAGTTTGCTGCATGTTTTTTTGAAATATTCATCATCTTCTATAGCTGCCTTGCCCAATTCTATAGAAAGTGGGCTTAAGGTATATGAATTAAATGAATACTTGACATCATTAAGGTAACTGATAAGTTTCTTAGAGCCGATTGCAAATCCTATCCTGGCTCCGGCCATGGATCTTGATTTTGAAAAAGTCTGCACAACCAACAAATTATCATATTTATCGGTAAGCCCTAATGCGCTTTGTGCACCAAAATCAACATAAGCTTCATCTACGATAACAACCTGATTAGAATTATTTTTAACTATTTTTTCTATATCAGATAAGCTCATATCCCGCCCTGTCGGCGCATTCGGGTTAGGAAATATAACTCCTCCGTTATCTTGCATATAATCATCGCAAGATATTTTAAAATCGTCATCCAGTGGAATAGTTTTGTAGGGTATATTAAACACCTTTGCCCACACATCATAAAATGAATAAGTGATATCAGGAAAGAGTATAGGCTTTGACGATGCAAAAAAAGTCAAAAAGCACATTGCCAGCACATCATCGGACCCTACACCTACAAAAACCTTATTATTATCAACTCCATAGTAAGAAGCAATTGCCTCTGTAAGCTTAAACGCTTCAGGATCAGGATAAAGTCTTAAGCTGTTTGCATCAAAATTCTTTAGTACATTTCCTACCTTTGGTGATGGAGGATACGGATTTTCATTAGTGTTTAATTTAATCTTATCTGCTACCTTAGGCTGTTCTCCGGGAACATATGGAACTACTTTTCGTACATTATCTTCCCAGCTCATAGGTTGTACTCCTTTGCAAGAGCTTCAAATGCCGGCATAGAGCGATCTATCATATCGGGATCTACGCAATAAGCCAATCTGACATACCCCGGACATCCGAAAGTCGTACCGTTAACCAGCATTATGTGATGCTTCTTGGCTCTTTCCACGAATGCCTTTTCATCATCCTCGGGAGATTTCATAAACATATAAAATGTCCCTTCACTCTTTATACATTCGAAGCCAAGCTTACATAACCCATCGTAGAGCTTTATTCTGTTTCTGTTATAGAACTCTACATCTGTTTTTGCATGAAGGCACTTAACAACCGCCTTTTGCATAAGCGACGGGGCATTGATAAATCCACAGATTCTATTTGCAATAGTAAGTCCTGCTATCATGGTATCAAAATCAGCCATCTCATCCGGCACTACCATATATCCTATTCTCTCTCCCGGAAGAGATAAGGACTTGCTAAATGAATACGTAACAAAAGTATTCTTATAATATTTTGTCAAAAATACCGTCTCTTTGCCATCATAGACAAGTTCTCTATACGGCTCATCAGAAATAATATAAATCTCATGTCCGTATTCTCTTTCCTTCTTGCTCAAAATATCAGCAATTCTTTTTATGGTTTCCTCAGAATAAATGACTCCTGTAGGATTAACCGGGTTGTTGATGATGACAGCTTTTGTTTTTGGCGTAATCTTCTTTTCCATATCATCAAAATCCGGCTGGAAATTCTCATAATTGGGGTCTATTGTTACAAGCTTTCCTCTCCAGTTGCCGATATAATTCCTATACTCCGTAAAATAAGGGGCAAATACAGCCATTTCATCCCCGGGGTCTATTATCGTCTTAAGTATGACATTTATAGCTCCTGCCGCTCCAACTGTCATAATAATATTTCGGGATGAAAGGTTTACCAAAAATCTTTCGTTAAGGTAAGCGGCGAGGGTCTCCCTTACTTCAGGATAGCCGGCATTATCCATATATCCGTGAAGTTTTGTAGTATCTTTTTCTGTATTAATAATATCACAAAGCGCCTGCGTAAATTCATCCGGCACCGGTGTGACGGGATTTCCCAAACTATAATCGTAGACATTCTCTTCGCCTACGCTTTGTGCAAGCTTCTTTCCCTCTGTAAACATTGCTCTGATTGCAGAGCTGTTAGAAATATCTTCTAAAATTTGTTTTGATAACATAATTAATTTCCTATACCTTAATTATTCAAGTCTCGCTCGCGAGACTTGGCGCGAGATTTGCGTCAGCATAGCTGACATATTTCATATGCAAATCTTAAGCGCATCCTCGCGGAGCGTTTATCTCAGTCGGAGATTGTAACCCCGACTGAGATAATACATAATACATAACATGTTACACTTTACCACTTTCTTTTTTTAAAGTAAAGAAAAGACAGGCTAAAACAATTGTACCGACCTTAAAAAGTCAGACAAATAATCTAACGATTTAAGATCGGTACACAAAAGCTTTTTAGCCACTCTTTATTATTCTACTTAATCTTCCTGGGATGACTGCTCCTGAGGCTGTTGCTCTGCGGTCTCCTCTTGCAAAGCCGTCTCTTCGCTTCCTTCTACATCAAATTTAGATGTTGTTTGTTTGAAGGAATCTGAGATTTCTTTGTTTTCATTAACATCAGCATTAATCTGAGTAATTTCTCCAACAAGCTCAGTAGTATTCTGTGCTGCATTTGAAACAGCATCCGCACTCTCATCAACAGCATGAGATACATCTGCAAATGCCGTAACCATATCATTAATAATAGCTGAAAGATCTGCTGCCTTTTGTGCAAAGTCGCTCATCTTTTCGTTAATGTAATTAGCATCATCACTGTACTGCTGGCCTGATTCTACGAATCTGTCATAATCAAGCATAATTGTCTCATCGATATATTTAATAATCTCACTCGACGAATGCGTAAGAGCATTTACAGAGCTAAGCACCTGATTATTAATTGTTTGGATATTATTAGCTGTTTCACGGCTTGAATCAGCAAGTTCTCTGATCTCATCAGCAACAACCGCAAACCCCTTACCTGCTTCACCTGCACGAGCTGCCTCAATTGAGGCATTAAGTGCAAGAAGATTGGTCTGTGATGAAATGCTAAGGATATCATCTGTAAGTCCTTGAACCTTAGATACACTCTCACTTTCTTTAATCGCCTGTTTAAGTGATTCTTCAATATCATGAATAACGCTTGTTGCTTCTTCTTTGTTGTCCTGTGCGCTGGTCTTAAGCGAAGTAGCTCTGTCATTCATTTCATTTGAATATGCAAGTATTTCATTTGCCGAATCAGCCATAGCCGAAACATCTTCATCCGCCGTCATAGCGTTTTCAGATACATTTGTAACAGATCCTGCAACCTCTTCCATTGTTGCTGCAAGCTCTTCCATAACAGCCGATATATCTGTAGCGTTTGAATTTGAATTACTTACATTCCCAAGTATATTGTTAACAATCTGATCCATTTGCGTGGAATTTGTAGTAAGCTGACCCATAACTTCTTGAAGCGTCGCTACAAACATATTAATTCCGCCAGCCAATGCTCCGATTTCATCTCTGCTTCTTACATGGATTCTTGCTGCAAGGTTACCGTGTCCTTTTTCTATACTATCTGTAATCTGCGTAAGCTCGTCATGTGTTTTTCTAAGAGGCTTAACCACCTTACTGTTTACAATAATCGCACATATTATTGCAACTATTATAGATATACCCATAAATACATAACTAAGTATAAGAGCTGTATGATAAATTGACTGCTGTGATACTATAGTAGCCTTAGTCTCGGCATCATTAACTTCCTTAAGAGCTGTAATATCTGTTTCCACGGCAACACCTGCCATTGTCATATCGCCATTAATTATAGCCGTAGCCTCATCAGGCTTTCCTGCCTGCGCAAGTTCGAAGGCTTCAGTATACAAGCCGTTAAATGTTTCAAAATCAGTTTTTAGAGTCTCACATGCAGTTGCTGCATCTCCTCCACCAAAGTTGAGTGAATCCAATATTGATACTACCGTTTCTTGATTAGCCTGAAGATCTCCTGCTATATGCTCTGTATTCTCACCATCAGGTCCGCTGATAATATAAGCAAATACCAGTTTCTCCATAGCCTGAAAGTCAGAGGATAATTGACCTAACTGATCAATATTTGCTATTGCATAATCTTCAATTTGGGTACTTTTTGACTGAACAGTTCTAAGAAGATTAGACGTTAAAAAGATTCCCCCAACAGCCACAATGGCCAGTATGATGACAGGAATCATAATCTTTGCAGCAACGCTGCCTTTACTGGTTCTTTTTGTGCTTGAATTAGTTTTCATAAACCCACTCTCCTATCGTTAAAATAATCTAGCACTCACACATAAATATTCTACCAAACGCTATAAAAATACACAAGAAAAATAGGAAATTCTTACCAATTTTTCGAAAATTTTCTTATCATATTTCCCAGTAATTTACTGGATTAAGTCCCTGTTCTGGCAATAAACTCATTCATAAGTATATTTTGATGTTCTAA
Organism: uncultured Eubacterium sp.; assembly: GCA_905236225.1. Taxonomy (GTDB): domain Bacteria; phylum Bacillota; class Clostridia; order Lachnospirales; family Lachnospiraceae; genus Eubacterium_C. The sequence goes on along the minus strand of CAJOPM010000150.1, from coordinate 1,007 downwards.
GCTCATAATTTCAGGATGCCATTTAACGGCTACTACAAATCTTCTGTTCTTTGCCGCAAATGCTTCTATAGTATCAAAAGCATTCCCCTCATCATCAATATCTGTCTTCTTAGCAAGAATCTCTATCGGCAGCTGCTTAATCTCCCTGTCCCCAAGCTGTGCAAAATATGAATGGACACTGTTGACCTCAAGCGAGTCTGCCTTGAAAAGCTTTCGGAATTTACCAAAAAGTTCGATTTCATGTCTGTACTCCGTATCATAAACACAGTGCGCATCAAGAAGCTTATCTATAACTTCTACATCTGCACCTAAAGCTCTTAAGATATTATTAAATCCGGAACATATTCCAAGCATAGGTATATCATTTTTGAGCGCATACTTAGCCACATAAATCTCATATCCGTTGCTGCTCATACCGCCTTGCAAAATAAAGCCTTCACAAAGCTTTAAAACTTTATTTATATCGTCGGTTTCCTCTTGAGACATCACTTGATAATTAATGGTATCTTTCGGATTATATTTAATCTGCTTCATAGTCGGCAAAATGGCAATAGGAACACCACCGCAATTGCTGACCATAGATCTTATCTCGTCATCTACACCGACGTTTTGCCACAATGCGCCCTTTTTCTTTTCAAAAGGCTTACTGACAATACCGATAATAGGCCTCTTGCGCTTATATTTATCAGGATTATTATATTCGTCATATTCACGCAGCAAGTCAGACTTAAGCGTCGGTGGCATATTGTCAAAAATAAGCTTCGCCGCATCCATCGTCTGCGCCAATCTCTTAACTGCGTATAGCCATAACTCAAAATTCATATCTCTCCGCCTTAAAGAAGTATTTCAAGTCTCGCTCGCGAGACTTGGCGCGGGATTTGCGTCAGCTTTAGCTGACATATTTCATGTGCAAATCCATACGCATCCTCGCGGAGCGTATATCTCAGACGGAGATTGCGACGGAATGCTTAGCATTCCTAGTCCTTTAGGGTAACCCCGCCTGAGGC
>CAJOPM010000149.1 GCA_905236225.1 uncultured Eubacterium sp. | reverse complement strand
GCTTTTGATGCGCTTAAGATTTGCATATGAAATATGTCAGCTCCGCTGACGCAAATCTCGCGCCAAGTCTCGCGAGCGAGACTTGAACTAATGATTTTATTACCATAAGAATAACCTAAATAAAAAAAATTAGCAAAACATGTTGACACCCGAAGATGAATTATGTATATTAAGTGTATCAATTGATTTAATACACTTAGAAAGGAGGGGGCTTTTTGATTAAAATTAACTACAAGGATTCTAGACCACTACATGAACAAATAGAAGATAATATCAGGCAGTTAATTGTATCAGGTGCTTTACAAAAAGAAGATAAACTACCATCGGTCAGAGAGTTGTCTTCACATCTTGCTATTAATCCGAACACAATATCACGGGCATATCGGGATTTGGAAATGCAAGGATATATTTACAAGGTTGCCGGACGCGGCACATTTGTATCTGAGATTGTTCCAATAGATCCTAATCGTAAGAATAAACTGCTTAATACATTTGATGAAACAGTAAGGGAGTTGTATTTTCTAGGCTATTCAGATGAAGAGCTTATGAATAGAATGAAAGATTTAAAGAAATAGAGGAAATAATATGAAAGATTCGAATAATATGATTGAGGCAATAGACGTTGTTAAATATTTTGATTCGTTTAAGGCTCTTGATAATATGTCAATGCATGTACCTAAGGGAGCAGTATATGGACTGGTAGGGCCTAATGGTTGCGGTAAGTCGACAATTATGAGACATATTATGGGGATTTATAAGCCAAAGAGCGGCCATATAACCATTGATGGACAAGATGTATGGGAGAATGCTCATCTTAAGCAAAAAGTGGCATTTATTCCGGATGAATTGTTTTACTTTCTCCAGGCAAGCACTCTTGATATGAAGAAATTCTATAAAGGGATTTATAAGGATTTTGATGAGGAACTATTTGATAATCTTCGGGATGCATTTCCTACAATTGATTTAAAAAAGAATATTAGAAACTTATCAAAAGGTATGCAAAAACAGGTTGTCTTCTGGCTTTCGATTTGCACAAGACCTGATGTTATGTTGCTTGATGAGCCTGTAGACGGGCTCGATCCGGTAATGAGAAGGCAAATTTGGAGCATTTTGATGAGCGATGTCGCACAAAGAGGCACTACGATTTTAGTATCATCACATAATTTAAGAGAACTTGAAGATGTTTGCGATCATGTGGGGATTATGCATAAAGGGAGAATAATAATTGAACGTTCTTTAGAAGAACTTGAAGGAAGTGTTATGAAGATACAAGTGGCATTTAATGGGGAGATGCCGGATGTACCTGAGTTTATAAAAGTGCTCCATAGTGAAAAAATGGGAAAGGTATATACCTTGATAGTTAAAGGATACAAAGAAGAAATTAACGGATTTTTTGAAAAATGCGATACTCTGATTCTTGAACAGCTGCCGCTTAATCTGGAAGAAGTATTTATATATGAAATGGGAGGTGAAGATTATGCAGTCAAAGATATCCTTTTTTAATAAAACTTTATTTATAAAAAATATTGTGAGATTTTCGCCAATGCAAATAGTATATCTGATAATTTTAATTTGCTATTTGCCGCTAACGTTAGGATTTGAGCTTAGGGCTTTGGATTTTGAAAACGAAACTATTGAATCAATTTGCTATACATTGCTAATGCATTTTAATGCAGGTGTGATACTAGGACTAAGCGTTGTGTTTTCACTTATATTTGCAATCATGGTATTTGGATTTTTGTTTAAAGCCAAAAGTGCAAATATGATGCATGCGTTTCCGCTTGATAGAAAAACTATTTTTATAAGCAGCTATTTATCAGGAATTGTTAGCTTGATAATGCCACAAATTATCACGGCAATTGTAAGTGCAATTGTAATTGCACCATATGAAATCGCGGGTTGCGGAATATGCCTGAAATGGGCGCTTATAGCTATATCATATTCGTTTATAATGTTTTCCATAGCAACTTTTTGCTGTATGTTATCAGGCCATGTAGTTGGAGCAATTTCATTTTTTGCATTTTTTAATATAATATATGATGCTATTTACGCTTTATATTCGCTTATAGTCTCTGAATTTGTATTTGGAATTGATGAGTCTGTATTGTTTTCCAACGGATTTGACAATGTATTTACTCCTATAGCGTATCTTGCGGATAAGGTTGAGATGGCTTTTGCAAGTTACGACGCAGCTAATATAAGAATACAGATGGCAGCTCTTAGAATAAATGGGAAGGGTGCATTGGCGGTATATTTAATTATAGCAGCAGTAATAGTTTGTGCTTCTTTTGCTATATATAAACATAGAAGGATAGAAAGTGCTTCTGATATTATTTCAGTTAAACCAATGAATCCAATTGTCAGAACGATTTTAACACATGTTGTTTCCTTGCTGGTTGCAGCAATTATGTATGAATTATATATATCTACAAATGGAAAGTTATATTATGAAGGAATAATGGTAACAGAGCAAGATTTTGCGTTATTTATTGTTATATTTATCATCTTTTCTATTATTATATTTTTTATAGTTGAGATGATATTAAAGAAAAGTTTTAAAATATTTTATAAGAAGAAATTTTTAGAATGGGGTATAGTATGTATTTGTTCTGTTGTAATTATGTTAATTATAAAAGGAGGTGCGCTTGGAGTTGCTTCATATGTACCGGATTCTTCTGATATTAAATATGCCGGAGTAGCAGATCAATATAATCTTTCAGCTGATGCATCGGTAGAACTTGATACGGCAAATATAGAAAAAATAATTGCGCTTCATGATACGATTATAAATAATGCAGAAACATATAGAGATTATCTTTTAGAGAACTATTATAGTGATCAATGTAATATCAGATATATTACGATAAGATATGTATTAAATAATGGTAAACTGATATCAAGAACTTACTCTATTCCGTATTCTGAAGAAATAGCGTCAGATGATGACAGTGCATATAGTATTTTATATACAATACTTAATGATAAAGAAACATATATAAGATCAGAGTTTGGAGCTGATTATGAACAGATTGATATTAAATCAGCTGATGTAACAGATGATTATTATACATATTATGATGATGACGTGGATAGTGATGATTCATCTTTTGCTAATATGCATCTAAATGCAACTGATGCCACTAAATTATACCAGGCATATATAGAGGATATACGACAGGGGGATTATGTCGAGAAGCTGATGGATGTTAATGATAGTGATATGGAAATATATACTATGCATTTTGGAATCAGTGCAACTTATGATAAGAATATTGCAGTCAACAGCCTTTGGAATACGTATTATTATGATGATAATAACGGTACGCAAATTAATAAAGAAATTTATGTCACAAGTGAATTTACAAATACAATTAATACATTAATTGAGTTGGGTGTAATAGACAGTGCAGATGACCTCATCGATGATGTACTTGAATAAAATAATATTGATAATTGGGGGCAAAGCGTTATGCTTTGCCCTCTTTATATGTTATAATTCATTTTATGGCTACATGGAATTCGCGTGGACTTAGAGGTTCCACATTTGAGGATATGATTAATCGTACAAATGAAATTTATTTGAGCGAGAATCTGGCATTGATACAGAAGATTCCAACACCAATAACACCTGTAGAAATGGATAAGTCACATCATCAGATAACACTTGCTTATTTTGATCAGCGAAGCACAGTTGATTATATTGGTGTTGTTCAGGGAGTTGCTGTATGCTTCGATGCAAAAGAGTGCGCTAAAGATACTTTCCCGCTTCAGAATATTCATGAGCATCAGATACAATTTATGCAAAGCTTTGAAGAACAAGATGGCGTTGCTTTTATGCTCATATACTATTCTTCATCTAACGAATTTTATTATATGCGTTTAAGAGAACTTATGGTTTTTTGGAACAGAATGTTAGATGGAGGCCGCAAAAGTATTCGTAAGGAAGAACTAGATAGCTCTTATTATATAAAACAAGAGCGAGGCTTTGTCATTCCTTATCTAAAAGCTTTATCAAGAGATTTAGAAGCGCGCGATTGACTTTGAATAAGTAGTTATGTATAATAAGTTTGTTTTGACGTTGTAACAAGTTAATACGCTAAAGTGCGGAGGCAATATGAAACCATTATTAATACATACGCCTGAAGGCGTTAAAGATCTTTATGGCAAAGAATGTGAGGACAAATTATATATAGAGCATTGCATTCGAAAGACACTTAGAAGATTTGGTTATCATCCTATTCAAACCCCTACGTTTGAATTTTTAAACATATTTGATACATCAATTGGATCGGTTGACGAGAAAGAGCTTTTCAGGTTCTTTGACAGAGAGGGAAATACTCTGGCATTAAGACCGGATATAACTCCGGCAATTGCCAGATGTGTTTCAAAATATTATTATGACGAAATGATGCCCGTAAGATTATATTATTTGGGCAATACTTTCATAAATAATCTAAGCTATCAAGGACATTTAAAAGAAGCTACTGAAGCAGGAGCTGAGCTTATAGGTGATGACAGCATTGAAGCAGATGCTGAACTTATTACAATGAGTATAGAGTCTTTAAAAGCGTGCGGTCTTAATAATTTCCTCTTCAGTATTGGCCATGCCGGTTTTTATGAAGGTATGGTTAAAAAATCAGGACTTGATGAAGATGTGGCTCAAAAAATTACGCAGCTTATTTTAAACAGAAACTTTCTTGAAATAGGAGAGCTATTTACATCGCTTAATGTAAACAACAAATTAAAACAGTTATTTACTATGCTTGGAGATTACTATCCTGATGATAAGAGCTTAGATAAGCTTTGCGATTATGCTCAGGAATATCCAGATGTATATGATGCGGTAAGTAGATTAAAACAGGTTTATAATGTTTTGAAATATTATGGCGTTGAAGAATATGTAACATTTGATCCGGGGATGCCGGAGATGCACAAATATTATACGGGTGTTATATTTAATGCTTATGCATACGGCAGTGGACAGCCGGTTGTTAAAGGCGGAAGGTATGATAAATTGCTCGAAAGATTCGGTAAGAATAATTGCGCTATGGGATTTACAATTACCATTGACAGATTGCTTGAAGCACTTATAAAAAACGGTGCATCATTCCCGAAAAGAAAGAACAAGGTGCTGATTTTATTTACTGAAGATAATAAAAAAAGAGCAATTGAAATGGCCCGACAAAGAAGAAAATCGGATGAAAATGTAGAAATCCTTAAATACAAACCTTCAATAACTGATGATGATTACAAAGAATATGCTCAAAAATATGAATTTAATGAAATAATTGAGCTGAAATGAGGAATAAGACAATGAATAATGAATCCTATCTGACATTTGCTCTTGGAAAAGGCAGATTGGCAAAGAACACTCTTAAAATGTTCGAAAAAATCGGAATTACTTGCCGACAGATGGAAGATAAAGATACAAGAAAACTTATTTTTGTAAATGAAGATCTTAAAATGAGATTTTTCCTTGCGAAAGGACCTGATGTTCCTACTTATGTGGAATATGGTGCTGCCGATATTGGTGTTGTCGGTAAAGACACACTCCTTCAGGAAAGAAGGAACATATATGAGGTATTAGACCTCGGATTTGGCAAATGCAATATGTGTGTGTGCGGAAAAGAAGAAGCCGGAAACCTTTTAAAGCATCATGAACAAATTAGAGTTGCGACTAAATATCCTTATATTGCAAAGGATTATTTTTATAATGTAAAAAAACAAACTGTAGAGATTATCAAACTAAACGGCTCGATTGAGCTGGCGCCTATAGTTGGTCTGTCTGATGTAATTGTTGATATCGTTGAAACGGGTTCTACGCTTAGAGAAAACGGGCTTGTTGTACTCGAAGAAGTATGTAAATTATCGGCAAGAATGGTAGTGAATCAAGTTAGTATGAAACTTGAGAACAAACGAATTACTAAGCTTATAGAAGATCTAAAAAAAGTTTTATAATTGTGAGGACGTTAAAATGAGGATTAATAAATTAACACAAACAAGCACAAAAGATATACTGACAACATTATTAAAAAGAAGTACAAATGATTATGACGAGTATCAAAACACCGTTAATGAAATTGTTAAAAATGTAAGACAAAATGGCGATGATGCGATGCTGTCTTATACAAAACAGTTTGATAATGTGCAAATTGCCAAAGATGAACTGCTAGTAACAAAAGACGAAATAGAAAAAGCATATGAGCTTATTGATACAAAGCTTCTTGAAGTAATAAAAAAAGCAATAGTAAATATACGGGCATATCATGAAAAACAGTTAAAAAACAGCTGGTTTGATTGCCCAAAAGACGGTATTATTTTAGGTCAAAAAATAACCGCGCTTGAAACCGTAGGTGTATATGTTCCGGGCGGTAAGGCGGTATATCCTTCCTCGGTTCTTATGAATGTTGTGCCGGCAAAGGTGGCTGGAGTTGAAAATATTATTATGGTAACGCCGCCGGGGAAAGATAAAACTATTAGTCCTTCTACTTTAGTAGCAGCTAATGAGGCTGGTGCGGATAAAATATATAAAGTTGGAGGAGCACAGGCTATAGCTGCTATGGCTTTTGGAACTAGTACAATACCAAAGTGCGATAAAATTGTTGGACCCGGCAATATATTTGTGGCACTGGCAAAAAAAGCCGTATTTGGACATGTTAGCATAGATTCCATTGCCGGTCCTTCAGAGGTTCTTGTTTTGGCAGATGAGAGTGCAAATCCAAGATTTGTAGCGGCTGATTTACTTTCACAAGCAGAACACGATGAGCTTGCTTGTTCTATTTTGGTTACTTGCGACGAAGAGTTTGCACAAAAAGTGTCTGTAGAGGTTGATGAATTTACCGAAAAACTTTCAAGAAAAGAAATAATAAATAAATCTTTGGAAAATTATGGAAATATTTTAATAGCAAGCGATAAACAACAGGCTATTGATATTGTGAATGAAATTGCGCCGGAGCATTTGGAGATTGTTACAAAGAATCCGTTTGAAGATATGACTAAGATTAAGAATGCCGGAGCGATATTCTTAGGTGAATATTCGTCAGAACCGCTAGGAGATTATTTCGCAGGACCAAATCATGTATTGCCGACAAATGGTACAGCTAAATTTTTCTCTGCTCTTGGTGTTGACGACTTTATTAAAAGATCGAGTATAATATCTTACTCCAAGGATGCATTATATGATGTGTACAAAGATGTTGCTCAATTTGCTGAGTGTGAACAGTTGACGGCTCATGCAAATTCCGTTAAAGTTAGATTTGAAAATTAATACTGAGAGGATAGTATGATGAGAAATGCCACAGTAAACAGAACAACCAAAGAGACACAAATATCTGTTTCATTAGATATTGATGGTTTGGGAAATGCCGATTTAGATACGGGAATAGGTTTTATGAATCACATGCTTGATGGATTTGCCCGACACGGCTTTTTTGATCTTGATGTAAAGTGTAAGGGCGATCTAGATGTTGACTGTCATCACTCAATTGAGGATATAGGGATTGTACTTGGGACAGCCATTAAGCAGGCATTAGGAGATAAAAAACAAATCAAAAGATTTGGCAGTTGTATTTTACCTATGGATGAGACCTTGGTAATGTGTGCAATTGATCTTTCCGGAAGACCTTATTTTGTCTTTGACGGAGAATTTTCATCTGATAGAACAGGTGATTTTGATACTGAGATGGTTAGGGAATTTTTCTATGCAATTAGCTATTCTGCAGCCATGAATTTGCATATTCGAATTATTAGCGGGGCAAATGATCATCATAAAATAGAAGCAGTCTTTAAGGCATTTGCAAGAGCACTTGATGAGGCAACTCTAATCGATCAAAGAATTGGGGATGTACTATCAACAAAAGGACGCTTATAGGAGAAGTTTAATCAATGAAAAAGAAAAGACTAGTCGCAAAATTTTATCTTAAAGATGGACTTGCTATAAGGAATCCGCAATCTTTAGATAAGTATAGTCCGTCTGAAATCATTAATATATATAATGATATGGGAGTTGATGAATTAATTATTTTTGATTTATCAACAGGTGATGCTGAGCATGAAAAAAATCTTCATGCACTTAAAGAAATCTGTACAAATTCACAGATGATGGTATTTGCCGGTGGTAACATTAAAAGATTTGAAGATGTTAAAAAGATATTATATGCTGGATGCCAAATGGCAATTATCGAAGCTGACAAAGAGGATGCTATTGATATTGCTATGCAGAGTGCCAAACGTTTCGGAAAGGTGAAACAGCTTGCATATTTTAAGAGCGAAGCAGATATTAGTAAATATTTAAAGATTTCTGATTATTGCATAGGATTTATTTGTGAAGAAATTGTTTCCGATAATTTATTTGGCGGAGAATATATTGCAGTAGTTGATGATACTTGTAATATAGAAGAGGCTTTATCTAACAGCGAGATTTGCGCAGTGGCATCGGAGTCATTAAATGATCCAAAAATAAATATTAGAGCGTTAAAAGATGAGCTTATATCAAAGGATATTGACATGGATATTCTTACAAGTAACATCCCTTTTAGCGAATTTAAACTTAATTCAGATGGGCTAATTCCTGTTATTGCACAAGATTATATGACTGATGAAGTTTTAATGCTGGCGTATATGAATGAAGAGGCGTATAATAAGACGCTCAAAATCGGTAAGATGACATATTATAGTCGTTCCAGACAAAAGCTGTGGACAAAGGGCGAAGAAAGCGGTCATTTTCAATACGTAAGATCTCTTACATTAGATTGTGATAACGATACAATACTTGCTAAAGTTCACCAAATTGGATCCGCATGTCATACCGGCAATAGGAATTGCTTCTTTAATAAGCTTGTTGCAAGAGATGATATTAGAAGTAATCCGCTGAAAGTATTAGATGAAGTCTATGATGTAATATCTGATAGAAAAGTAAATCCGAAAGAGGGGTCTTATACTAATTATCTGTTTGATAAAGGAGTTGACAAGATCCTTAAAAAAGTAGGGGAAGAAGCAGCTGAAATTATAATAGCTGCAAAAAATCCCGAAAACGAAGAAGTGGTTTATGAAATATCGGATTTTCTTTACCATGTTATGGTTCTTATGGCTCAAAAAGAAATATCATGGCAGGATGTAATGCAAGAGCTTGCAAGAAGATAGAAATAAAGTGTCGTATTTATCTCAGTCGGATAAG
>CAJOPM010000148.1 GCA_905236225.1 uncultured Eubacterium sp. | reverse complement strand
GATGCATCAAGTTTATTTTTTTCTCTTTTGCATGCATCCCAAATTGCATTTTCTCTCTTTTGGGATGCATCAAGTTTATTTTTTTCTTTTTCCATGCATCCCATTATGCACTTTTTACCTTTTGGGATGCATAATAAAACATAAAATCGTATACATTCACTGTGAAATAAGTGGCCGAATGAAATAATGTGCCGAGATAGTGATTAATCATCACCATTTAGATCTCAAATAAGAATATATCTTTTAAACGACAAGCTGTCAATAGAAAAATCAACAATGAAGATAAACACCTCACCCTTTAATTATTCTATCTTGCTTAGCAATAATATGTCCCTAATTAACTTGTTACTCTTAAGCCTATTACTATGCTTCTTGCCAATATACCAAAAACGGCGCAGCCACATGTGGCTGCGCCGCTTTTGGTAATAGCTATCATCCTTCTATTGCTATATATTCTTTCTTTTCTTCTATGTTCTTTGGATCAATCTTGGGAATATCAAGTGTCAGTATTCCATCTTCATATTTTGCCTTGATATCCTGCTTGGTAACATAATCTCCTACATAGAAGCTTCTGCTAGCCTTTCCTACATAACGTTCTCTTCTGATGTATTTGTCGTTTTCATCCTTCTCATCATTGTTTACCTGACTTGAAGCGTTTACGGTTAGATATCCGTCTTTTAGTTCTGCCTGGATATTTTCTTTCTTAACTCCGGGCAGCGCAATGGAGATTTCATATCCTGCCTCATTTTCCTTAACATCAGTCTTCATAAGATTGTTTGTGTTCTGATATCCTCTAAAAGGCATATCAAAAAAGTCATCAAATAAATTCTCTCCAAAAATACTAGGCATCAACATAAGTCATTCCTCCATTCTTCATTGAATCTAATTATCTTGGCAGGAAGGATATAAAGCTTATTGCTTTATTTCCTTTCCTTTCTGATTATGTTATACCACGATTGTTAGCACTCGTCAATAGAGAGTGCTAACAATTCACATTTTTTTCACAAATCCATCAAATAACCGTTCTTTTTATGCTGTATATTAAAGGTCAGAATTAATTAAGGAGGCATTTATATAATGAAAAGAAAAAAAATAGCTATTATATTGGCTCTTGCCGCCAGTGCAGCTATGATAACTACTGCATGCGGCTCATCAACCGATACTGCATCATCTACTACAGAAGCCGAAAACGTTGGCTCAGGTGAAAAACCGGATGGCGAACCACCGCAGGGCGGCGAAGGTTTTGGCGGCGGCGCCAACACACAAACGTTTGACTATGATGGCACTTACTCAGGCACCTTAACTGCTGACGGCGAGGAGGTTTCTTCCGATTCAGAGACTATTGAGTCAACCGATTCAGATGTTAATAGTCTTCTTTCAGAAAACGGAGGCACACTAACTGTTACAGGAGCAACAGTTAATAAATCCGGAGATGACAGTGACGGCGACAGCTGTAATTTCTATGGCGTAAACTCTATTGCACTTGCTGTCAACGAAGGATCTACTCTTTACCTGTCAGATTCAACGCTGAGCGCGACATCTGAAGGCTCTAATGCAATATTTGCTACAGATTCTGCATCTGTATTTGCAAACTCTCTTACTATTAAAACCAGTGCTGATAATTCTCGTGGTCTTGATGCTACATACTCAGGCACAATCATTGCTTCTGATATGGACATCAGTACACAAGGTGACCACTGCGCTACATGTGCTACCGACAGAGGCGGCGGAAATATATCAATTTCTGACAGTACGCTTAGTACAGCCGGTTCCGGATCACCCCTTTTATACTCAACGGGTGATATCGAGGCTACAAATGTCACCGGAACTTCTACGGGAAGCCAGATTGCCGGGATGGAAGGCCTTAATACAATCATGATTAAAGATTCTACCCTCACTTCCGAGCAGCAAACGGCCACAGCATCGGATCCTGTTGCTAACGGCGTTATTATTTACCAGTCGACCTCAGGCGATGCTGACACATCAACAGGTGAGTCTGCACT
>CAJOPM010000147.1 GCA_905236225.1 uncultured Eubacterium sp. | reverse complement strand
TTAGGGTAACCCCGACTGAGACCAGTTTGTTATAACCCCTACCTTCGCTACGCTTAGAGGAAGGGGTCTTATCCGACTGAGATAAACGGTTTAATTACTTCCTTTGTTATCCTTACCTTTATTTGCTTTACCAAGTAGCGAATCCTCTAGTGCCAATTCCATCTCTTTTTTTATTTTTGATAATTCTTCGTATTTTTTTGTCAAATCAGCAAGCTGCGCTTTTAGCTTCTCTTCGCTTTCTTTTGCATCATCAAGTTGTTTTTTGAGGTCAGATAAGTGCATTTTTTCAGATACAAGGTCATGTTTAGCCTCATATACTTCTTTATCTTTGTCGACTATCTGCATATTGGCATTATCGGCATTATCTTTAGCTTTAAAGTAATCATCTGCCAAGTTAATGTTAACAAGCACAGCTTTCATATCATTTGTTAAGGATGTATATCCTGCCAGCGCTTTAACTTCAGATATTTTTCTATTTATATATGATGCCACCTTCTGAAGATATTCGACATCTTCATATCCGCTTAAAGTATATATTTTCCCGCCGATTATAACCTCAGCATCTGACTTAACTGCCATATAAGCACCTCACTAAACTTGAATAATTACCTAAAATAGTATAACACATAGACTTATCATTTTGGCATTTCAATACCAAAATGATCAAACGCTCTTGATGTTGCGACTCTTCCTTTTGGAGTACGGTTGATAAACCCATTTTTTACTAAGTATGGTTCATAAACATCTTCAATAGTTCCGCTATCTTCACCGATGGCTGCGGCTAAAGTCTCTAATCCCACAGGACCCCCACTGAATTTAACCATAATTGTATCTAATATAAGTCTGTCATTATCATCTAATCCTTCTTTATCTACCTTGAGTCTGTCTAAGGCATTTTGTGCAACTTCTTTGGTTATTATGCCATCATACTCTACTTGTGCAAAATCTCTGACACGTTTTAATAATCTGTTAGCAAGTCTAGGCGTCCCCCTTGACCTTCTTGCAAGCTCATATGCTCCATCCGTTTCTATGTCTACATTTAAAACATTAGCTGAATTTGTTATTATTTTAAGCAGTTCATCTTTTGTATAAAAGTCCATATGACTGACAACACCAAATCGATCTCTAAGCGGAGCAGATATTAATCCGGCTCTTGTTGTAGCTCCGATTAACGTAAATTTAGGCAAATCCAGCCTAATAGAGCGTGCCGTCTGTCCTTTTCCGATAACAATATCAATACTGTAATCTTCCATTGCCGGATATAGAACTTCTTCAACTTGTCGATTCAGTCTATGTATTTCATCAACAAACAGCACATCGCCCTCTGAGAGTCCGGATAATATTGCTGCCATCTCACCCGGTTTAGATATTGCAGGTCCTGTCGTAATCTTTATATTAACCCCCATCTCGGAAGCTATAATGCCTGCAAGTGTCGTTTTTCCGAGTCCGGGCGGTCCATATAGCAATACATGATCAAGGGCTTCATTACGTCCTATTGCAGCCTTAATATATATTTTAAGATTTTCTTTTACCGATTGTTGACCTATATAATCTTCAAACTTTTGCGGTCTTAGAGTATTTTCTACTCCCGCTTCTGTTTCACTAATATCTGTAGATATTATCCTTTTTGACATAATCTATCCCTCGCTTAACATCTATAATAACGCCAGGTTTTTAAGAGCATCTTTTAACAAACTTTCAACATCATTATAATCAGCAATATTCAGACCTGATATAGCCTTAAATGCTTCAGATTTAGAGTAACCTAATACACTAAGCGCATCTATAGCTTCTGATCTTAATGATATTTTCTCATCCGCTACATCATCATCTTTTATACCAACCATGCCCTCGACGTCTATTTTATCTTTAAGCTCTATAATAAGTCTTTTAGCCGTCTTTGCACCAATACCGTTAGCCTTGGAAATTGTCTTTTCATCATCCGATAATATTGCACTTATCAGCTCATCTATTGTTAACTCCGATAAAATTGCAAGTGCACCTTTAGGCCCGATTCCATTTACAGTTATAAGCTTTTTAAATATACTTCTGGTTTTTTCTTTAGTAAATCCATATATTATAAATGCATCTTCTCTAACTTGAAAATGAGTATAAATCTTTATCTCTTCTGCTGATACTTTTAGCTTTGCTATTTCACTTTTAGGCATGAATACTTCATATCCTATGTTATTTACTTCAAGAAAAACTTCATCTTCGTCAATTTGGGTTATTTCTCCGATTAAATAAGCAAACATTAATTTCCCCTTTATTTTACAATTGCATCCGGCGTATCATCACTGCTATCATCAGCATTTGCACCATCACCTTTTACAACTTCAACCACAACTTTATTGGGAAGGCATATAATAGACTGTTTATCTGTGTGAATGGCCCCCTGATTAACGCATAGTTTATCCGGGCACGATGCATGACTCATATAACACTTTCCATCAGATATAGTAACGACATTTTGCACTTCACCATCAATTACCACTTCTATATTATTATTCTTTTCGAGTGAATATTCGCCATAAATCTCTCCGTCTACACTAATCCTTACAATATCAGCATCTGCATCTTTAGCTATATTGATTCCTACCAAAGATACTATCGAAAAAGCAATTATAGCAATTATTAGAATAATGTCATTTATCTTAATCTTATTAAGATAATAATCTTCTTTTTTGATATCTTTATTAACAAACGTTCCTATACGTTTGACCATCTCACAAGCTACAAAGCCTATTATAATTCCAGTTATGCATCCGGCTATCATTAAAACCGCAAAATAGTACATAATATTGTAATTTTGTACTATTATGGAAGCTACAATAATTTGTCCTAAATTGTGAGCAATACCGCCTGCACAGCTTATTGAGACCATGTGAAACCGCTTGGATTTATAAAGAATCAACATCACGCTAAGACTAAGTATAGCTCCGCTAATTCCATATATTATACTAAACAAATTGCCAAACATGAATCCCGCTAATATAACTCTAAGTACAGAAACCACATATGCTTGTTTAGTCCCGACAAGGTAAAGCACCATAATAATAACTATATTTGCAATGCCAAGTTTAACCCCCGGAATAGCAACTGCAACAGGAATCAGCGATTCTACATAACTAAATACCAGCGCTAACGCTAAAAAAACCCCGCAAAATGCTACCTAATGTTTCATGCAAGTTCTCCGATATAATAAAACCCTTTCGAGTCTATCAGTTTTACAGGAACTATTTTCCCTATAAGGCTTTTATCTGCCTTAAAATGAACTACGCTGTTATTAGAAAGTCTTCCTGTTAGAAGAGTGTTATCTTTAGCATTTACCTGCTCAGCTAACACATCTTTTGTTAATCCTTGTAATTTAATTGCTTTTTCGCTCGAAATTCTTTTAATTTCATTTAACAATCTGTCAAATCGTTCTTTTATTATATCCTCGGGTACAAAGCTGTCACTAAGCGCAGCTTTAGTCCCGCTTCTTTTTGAATATATAAAGGTAAATGCATTATCAAATCCAACCTTTTTTACAACATCCATCGTCTCTTCAAAATCTTTTTGCGTCTCTGTAGGATACCCTACAATTATATCTGTTGTAAGCGAAATATCAGGCATTGCTTTTTTTATTTTTGAAACAAGTTCTAAATACCCTTCTTTATCATAATGTCTATTCATCTCCTTAAGCAAACGAGATGAACCTGATTGCAACGGAAGATGTAAATGTGAACAAATCTTATCGGAGTTTGCCATAACATCTATTAATTCGTCCGATAAATCCTTGGGATGAGATGTCATAAATCTAATTCGCTTTAACCCTTCTATAGCGTCTATTTGTTTTAACAGATTAGCAAAACTGATTGGAGTATCTAACGTCTTACCGTATGAATTAACGTTTTGTCCAAGCAGCATTACCTCTACTACTCCATCATTTACTAAATCTTTTATCTCAGCAATAATGTCTTCACTTCTTCTCGAGCGCTCTCTTCCTCTAACATAAGGCACAATACAATAGCTGCAAAAATTATTGCAGCCAAACATGATATTTACGCCTGATTTAAAAGGATATTTACGTTTAACCGGAAGATTTTCAACGATCTTATCTGTGTTCTCCCACAGTTCTATAACCATACGTTCTTCTTCAAATGATCGAACTATAAGTTCCGATAACATAAATATATTGTGCGTCCCAAAAATAATATCCACAAAAGAATAGCTTTGTTTTATCTTGTTTAGCGGCCCTTCTTCTTGCATCATGCATCCGCATATTGCTATCTTCATATCAGGATTTTTTTTCTTTATTGAACTTAGCGCCCCTAAGCGTCCATAAACCTTATTATTGGCGTTTTCTCTAACAGTACATGTATTATAAAGTACAAAATCCGCATCCTCGCTATTTGCCGGGATATATCCTATCTTTTCTAATATACCTCTTATTTTTTCGGAATCTCTGGCATTCATCTGACATCCAAAAGTATCCACAAAATATGTAAGGGCGCGTCCTTTTTTTTCTTTTAAAAAATCAATATATTTTTTTGCCTGCTCAATAAAATAAAATTGTCTGTCAGGCTCTGATACTGGTATATTAATATCGTTCATTATTCATCCTTACTCAAAAATTCTTCTAAAGAAAAGTTGCTGTTAGGACATTTTGCAAACAATGTCCCTCTATAACTGTTATCAAACAAATGATGAAGTGCATTAAGGTCGTTACTATTGATAATAATCATATCTGCACCTGCATATGTAGATATCTGAGCTGCTCTAAGCTTAGTCTCCATGCCGCCGGTGCCAATATTGCTACCGGTGCTGTTTTTTCCCATTGCAAGTATATCATCCGTGATATTAGCTACATATTCAATTAGTTGCGCATCTTTATTTACATTGGGATCATCTGTATACATGCCGTCTATATCAGAAAGCAGCACCAATAAATCTCCACCTATAAGCGTGGTCACAAGCGCTGATAATGTGTCATTATCGCCAAACTTCATCTCATATGTAGATACTGTATCATTTTCATTTACAATAGGTATAACCCCCATGTTAAACAAAGAATCAAATGTATTTTTTGCATTTTTCCTAGAGTTAGGTATCGTCATTGTATTCTTTGTCATGAGAATCTGTGCAACATTCTGATTATATTCAGAAAACATTCTTTGATAAATCATCATCAGGCGAGCCTGCCCTATCGCAGCACATGCCTGCTTTTGATGTTTCTTTGTATCTAATGTCTTAAGACCCATTGCTTGCTTCCCAACAGCTATAGCTCCGGACGAGACCAGACATACATCTATTCCTGAATTCCTAAGATCACAAATTTCTCTAACCATTTTCTCAATCTTAGCTAAATACAAGTCTCCGGTCTCTTTATGAGCAAGCGAAGATGAGCCCACCTTAATAACTATTCTTCTCTTTTTTTCCAGACATGGTCTATTCATATAATTAAGCCTTTCATTGCTTTTTTTCGACGTTTAGCATTATACTAAATCAATACATATTATGCAAGAAATGACCATTTTAA
>CAJOPM010000146.1 GCA_905236225.1 uncultured Eubacterium sp. | reverse complement strand
TTAGGGTAACCCCGACTGAGACCAGTTTGTTATAACCCCTACCTTCGCTACGCTTAGAGGAAGGGGTCTTATCCGACTGAGATAAATTGTTTTTACCTTGTGGGCTTAAGGGAGATGACCAAATGGAAAAACAAAAAAGAAACACTATAATGCCGGTAGTTCTTATTGGCGGATTGTGTGTTGTAGTAGTTTTTTTGCTAGGGACACTGTGGATGGGCAACAGCGCATCGCATGATACGAAGACGGCGGTTAGAAATGTCAGTCTGTTGTATTTAGATGAGCTTGCACAGCGTCGCGAGCAGGTGGTCGAGACAACGCTCGATGATTATATCAGTGATCTGGATGTCGCTATCGGTATGATAAGTGAAGAAGACATCAGCAGTATAGAGAGTCTAAAGGCCTATCAGGCGAGAATGAAACAGCTATACGGACTTGAGAAATTTGCATTTGTAGATAATACCGGTCTGATTTATACATCCAGAGGAACAAGAGAAGATATTGATAAATATGGTTTTGACTATAAGGAGATTTCTGAGCCTGAAATATCAATTAAGAATGTTAACAGCACTAATAAAAAAGTAGTCATAGCTACACCTGTTGATAATCTTCCGTTTGAAGGCAAGAAGCTCGTTGCTTGTTTTATGGAGATTGATATGGTCAGTCTGCTTGATACATTATCTATACAATCGGATAGTTCAAGCAGCACGACATTCTGTAATATATATACAAAAGACGGAGTTGCGCTTACCAATGTATACTTGGGCGGTTTGGCAAACGAAGACAATCTGTATGATGCAATAGAGCATGCTGATTTTGAAGATGTAAATGCAGTAGCAGAGCTTAAAGAAGCATTTTCTAACGGCAAAGAGGGCGTGATATCTTTTGCATATAATGACATCCAGGGAACTATGTATTATGTGCCCATCCAAGGGACGGACTGGATGCTGACTTATATGATAAGAGAGAGCGTAATCAACGAGCAAATCAGCTCTATTTCAGATGGAATTATTCTAAGAGGGCTGGCTCAGTCCATTTTGACTGTCGTTGTTTTGGTCGCTATGTTCTTGTTTATGATAATGCAAATGCAAAAAGCATCCAAGCTTACTTTGGAAAAAGAAGTGACGGAAACAGAGAACAGAGTCAGACAGCAGGAGCTTGAAGAGCAGCTTGCTATGCAGGAAGAGCTGCTAGAGCAGGAGAAAAGACAGGCAGAGCAAGATAAGATGATCACTGCTCTTGCATCTGACTATAGAAGCGTTTTTTATATAGACTTAGACAGTGATGAAGGAATTTGCTATAGGAGCGATAAGAGATATAAGTCTGATTTGTCTGAAGGCCAAAAGTTTACTTTTGGGGAAAGAACGTCATGGTATGCCAAAGAATTCGTAGATGAGGAATATAGAGAGGCATTTATAGAATTTACGAATCCATCTGTAATCAGAAAGTCATTAGAACATGAGGATGTATTGGCAATTAGATATTTGGTTCACAGAGGCGGCAAGGACAGCTATGAGATGCTGAAAATGGCGGGCGTGCGTCACATAGATGAAAGAACTGATAATATAGTGCATTCAATAGGAGTTGGATTTGCTGATATTGATTCAGAGATGAAGGAGTCGTTTGAAAAGAGACAAATCTTAAGCGATGCACTTAAGGCGGCGCAAGAAGCTAGTACGGCAAAGACAATCTTTTTATCAAGCATGTCTCATGAAATCAGGACGCCTATGAATGCAATTATAGGCCTGGATGCCCTCGCATTAAAAGATCCTGATATTACGGACAAGACAAGAGAGTATCTTGTTAAAATAGACGCTTCTGCGAAACATCTTTTAGGGCTTATTAATGATATTTTGGATATGTCAAGAATAGAGTCGGGAAGATTGGTGATAAAAAACGAAGAATTTTCATTCGCCAAACTGATTAAGCAGGTTAATACCATTATAGGCGGACAGTGTGAAGAAAAGGGACTGTATTACGTAAGTAGCGTAGATGAGAAGCTGGATGAGTTTTATATAGGCGATGATATGAAACTTAAGCAGGTGCTCATTAATATTTTGGGAAATGCGGTCAAATTTACTCCTGAAGGCGGCAGGGTAGATTTTAAGATTAAGAAGATGAATGCGTACAATAATAAGACTACCCTTTGCTTTGAAATGCAGGATACAGGGATAGGAATGAGTGAGGATTTTTTGCCGAAGCTGTTTGAGACGTTTAGTCAGGAGGATACAGCAGCAGCGAATAAATATGGAAGCTCAGGACTTGGAATGGCAATCAGTAAAAATATCGTGGATATGATGAACGGTAAGATTGAAGTTTCGAGTAAAAAAGGAGAAGGAACGACATTTAAGGTTACAGTGACACTTATAGACTCAGACAAAAAGGAGAGCGATGAGAGTATGGATGATTTGACGCAATCATCAGGTAATAGTTTGGAAAAACTTTCAGGTCGTAGAATATTGCTTGCAGAAGATGTAGACATAAATGCCGAGATTATGATCGAAGTATTGAAACTCGTTGATATACAAGCGGATCATGCGTTAAATGGAGAAATTGCAGTCGAGAAATTTGCATCTCAACCTGAGCATTATTATGATGCAATCCTTATGGATATGCGTATGCCAAAGATGGATGGTCTTGAGGCAACAAAGGCGATAAGAAATATGGATAGAGCAGATGCAGCGGACATTCCGATTATAGCACTTACCGCAAATGCATTTGAAGAGGATGTGCAAAGGAGTATTCAGGCTGGTCTTAATGCGCATCTCAGCAAGCCGGTCGATACAGATACTTTATATAGCACATTAGAGGAAGTAATCGTTGGCAAATAGATAGTAAAACAACATGTAATAGGCGAAATTGTCAAACAATTGCTTGATTTTTAAAAAATCGTATAGTACTATATATTTAAGTAGGACTTTAATAATCGGGGAGGTGAGTAAATGGCAGTAGGATCTATTGGTGGTGTTTCGGCATACAGTGCATATAGTGCCATCAGACCGTTGGAATATTCTATAGATAATCAGACACAGACATCAGATGCGTATTCCGATTCTCTTCGCACTACTGATGAGGCAGCGGTAGATGCAGTCAGTCCGGTATTTTATCCGGATGCACAGGAAGTTCCTTCGATATCGACCGCCGCAGAGCTTGATACAGATGCCATTACGCAAGCGTCGATGGCATACAACAAGATTGCTGAAGGGTTTGCAGGAACTGTAACCTCATATACTGCAGGAGGAGAATCAGCAGGATATCAGACGGTTGGCAGTGGACTCGATATTTATATTTAGTTCGGATTAACTCAGTCGGAGAAATCCCCCACCTCTAGGCGTTAGCGTAGGTGGTGGTTATGACAAACTATACTCAGTCGGGGTACCCTAAAGGACTAGGAATGCTAAGCATTCCGTCGCAAGCTCCGACTGAGTTAAACGCT
>CAJOPM010000145.1 GCA_905236225.1 uncultured Eubacterium sp. | reverse complement strand
TTTCCAATAGATAAAACAGCATAGCAAATGTATGCTGCGCTACGCTGTTTGTTGAATATCCTGCTACATTGCGCCACTCTATACCACGTTTTTCAAGATATTCTTTATCTAAATTATTGGTTCCTGTTGCCGTTACACATACCAGCTTTAAATTCTTAGCCTCGCCAATAGTTTCTTCGTTTACAGGCATCTTGTTTACGATAATGATATCCGCATCAACAATCTTATCTTTAACTTCTTTCGGGTCATAAATATTATATTTGACAACAGTTCCGAACCTCTCAAAGCCTGATAAATCGATATCACTACCTATGGATTTTTCATCTAAAAAAACTATCTTCATAATTAATCTTTTAAATACTCCTTAAAATCTGCCATCTTACTCTGCATTTGTCCTAATCCTTCTTTATATAGCTGCTTAAGTATTGTAGGATCTTTTTCGGTTCTTCTTGCTCCGTATATACTTGAAGGAGCTATAACAAAAATGCGCCCTTCTTCTTCTAACTGTTTGATTGTTTTTAGATCGTAGTTATATTTGCAGGCCCTGTCATCAATGTCTTCTACAATATACGGGTACTTACTATATAGTCTTTTGCTAACAAATTCACCTAGTTCATTTGTCTTTATATATCCTCTGGGACGAGTAAGTATTACGAGTGTTTTATCACATTTTTTCTTCTCAAGCGCATGTCTATATGGAATAGGATCTGACACTCCACCGTCAAGATAATATCTTCTGCCTATCCTTACCGGTTCAAAAAAGACCGGCATAGCACAGCTTGCTACAACCTCTCGACACACTCTATCGGTTCTGCTTGGATGAAGATATTCAGCTCTGCCTGTATGAATATTGGTAACAACTGCCTCTACTTCACCCTCATATTCCTTAAATTTCTTGTAATCAAATGGGCATAATTTGTTGGGAATTTTGTCAAACACAAACGGTATATTATAATAATTCTTTCCTTTGAAGAGATTTCTAAGCCCCATATATTCACTTGTGTTCATATATTTAAGTGCCACTTCAAGGTTTCTTCCTATCTGCCTTGATAAGTATGATACCCCGAACGCTATTCCGGCTGATACTCCGCAGTAGTAATCGCACATAATATCTTCTTTTAGTAAAGCATCTAAAACACCGCTGGTAAACAGGCCTCTGCTGGCCCCGCCTTCTGCAACTATACCAAACTTCATGTATTGCCCCCTTCTCTAATTAGCCGTTTGTTCTAATATGAGCTTTACGCCCTGCACATCTTTTACCAAAGCTTTTGCTCCGATTTTTATCACTGTAGCATCTTCTGCAGAGCGAGCAGACCATTCCATTCCTTCTAATGTCGCTTTGCCCGTTCCTGCGATATTGTCAACATCTTCTGTGATAATTACAATTTTTCCTATATTGCTCTCGTAATTACTTTTATAATGAAGCCTCTTATTAATACATTTTACGGCAAACGGTCTGGTTGTAATAAGGAGAATTAAAGATACTGCAATAAACAGTATTATTTGAAGAATCAGTGGTGCCTTAGCGCCGTATGCTATCAGTGCTGCGAGCGCCCCACCTGCAAACCATATTGTTGTAAGGCCCACAGTTGCAAGCTCAACCGCAATACAGCCCACCATAATAATTAGCCATAATATCCACATTTCAGTTGACATAGTCCTCCTCCTTTACTGAAAATACGATGCTATTACATCCCATACTCCGTCTGTCTCCTGGTCAGCTTTCCAAAACGCTGCTCCGGCAAGGTCATTTTCCGAATATACTTTAAGTTTTTCTTCAATTGACAACTCATCTTCAAGCCAAATCATGTAGTTCTTCCCATCTGCACTATATTCGCAAAAATATTGTCCAAGCTCATCGTCCCACACTTTTTCGGCATTGTTTTGCTCTATCAGCTGTTCTGCCGTCTCCATTGAGACGCTCGTGCTGGTAAGTGTGGATGCGTCATTGCCTTCCTGAGACCAAACTCTTGTATAAAATGGTATACCCAGCACCAGCTGGTTTGCCGGTATCAAGTTAAGGGAATTTACAATAGATTCGCTAACATAAGAAAGCGAAGCCGTAGAGCCTGCATCCGTTCCCGAATAATGCTCGTTATATGCCATAATTATTATATAATCTGCAAATGCAGCCTGTTCCTCAAAGTCATAGCATGCTGTATAGTCACTAGGCGGGTAGTCATCTATAGAAAGCACTATATTATTATTTCGACACTTTATGCTTATCTCTCTTATAAACTGCAAATAAGCCTTAGCTTGCGTTTGATTAAGCGACTCAAAATCAATATTTAATCCGTCTAAACCGCACCGTATTACTTCGTTAATTAAATTATTTTCCAAGGCTTGCCTTGTAGTTGTATCCGTCAAAAGCGTATCAATATCAATATCTGTATTTTCCAGATTATTAACAAGTCCCCAAACCT
The DNA here is from genome assembly GCA_905236225.1 of uncultured Eubacterium sp. Classification (GTDB taxonomy): domain Bacteria; phylum Bacillota; class Clostridia; order Lachnospirales; family Lachnospiraceae; genus Eubacterium_C. Next base: position 3,677 of record CAJOPM010000145.1, on the reverse strand, counting down.
TAACTCCCTTTTCATGAGCTTTTGTAACATAAGCTGTATCGGCGCAGGATGTGATATCTCCTTCATTGCTGTCAAGAGAAAACCATGTGGGTATAATTACATCCACGCTCTTACTTTCTTCTAACGCATTATTAATAAGGTAATTAGACGAATAATTCGTTGTCTGTACCCATAATATATTCAGCTTGTCATCATAAAGGTTATGCTCAACATCGCTTTCCTCAAATTCATTTGACAGCGTTACTTCAACACTGTCACTAAGGCATGATGTTCTTACATAACCTATATAACCATCCTCTGTCGCAACATGATGCCAATCCTCCCCTTCATCAATAAGCGTTAGTGTATCTCCTTTTGATACAAGACTTACTACAGGAGATTTGACACCGCCGAGTTTTCTAAGCTGTGTATCTTTGGTTACTCTAACCTGTCTGACTTTCGTCCATTTAGATGTGATAACGGCTCTTTTAGGCTCGTCATAATAAGTATAGGTAATGTTCGCATAAGTCTTTATAAAATCAAGAGCCACATATATTGTGTCGTTATCTTCAAAAACCACATCATAATCCGTCGTTACTTGTGAACCCAGATATTCGTATCCTTCATCATCAAGACCCGCACTTGCGCTTCCCTCGGCTGTTGTGAAAATTAGAATTTTGTCTATGCTATCCCAAAAGAATCTGTCATTTATATTGTTATAAACTGTATCATAGCTTACATATATATGACCATCTACATACTTGCCTATCGCAGACTGCAAGGAACAATCAAGCACTATGGCCACATCATCTTCGCTGCTGATCCCCAGATAACTGTCTATGTCAACAGTCTCATCAGTAGGTGCGTATCTTTTAAAATATATACCCGTTATTGCTACTATTATAATAAGAAACAATATAATCAGTTTTGGTATAATTTTTTTAGTATTAATTCTCTTTTTCATGTCTTACATTATAAACTAATATGAATATTAGGCAAGTTTTGTAAACTTAGCAAAAAAACGAGCTCCCGAATAATTACAGGAACCCGCTCTTATATCTTACTAATATATCTTATTTATAGACACTTTTCCAAATATTCTTTAAATATCTTCATTCGGCCTACTCACTATAATAAATTTAAAATTACTTATAGGATGTATACGAATCCGTGACTACTAGTTTCTAATTTTATCAAACGTTAACTTATGCAACTCACCTCCTCTAAATTCATAATCCCGCATATACTGCGATCTTTCATGAGTGATAAAGCAAGAGAGCGCCTCTTGTGCGTTTACCACTTTATCGCCCAAGCAAATAACAACACCTTGTCGCTCCATGCCAGCCAACTCAAGCTGAAGCTCAAGCTTGTCCGATTCGGTCATAGTAAAGTTTTTCATAATTCGCCTCCAAGAGTCTAATAGCGCAACTCTGAATATAGTAGCACCTTCACTCTGCATTCATTCCCTACCGGGAGGATTATATAGAGCTACGATTACACTCGTGATAAAAATTACAATATTCCTTGTAAAAAACCATAACTTTCGCGATCGATTCGCATAGGATTCTCCAAATGCGGCATTGGTATTATTCTGATGTTTTCTCTTTTTTCAAAGTCAGCTATCGCCTTATCGGCCGCTGAATTTGCTATAAACAACACCTCTCCGCATCGCATAGACTCAGGAATGTGCGCCCCTAAAAACCTGCTAAATGTATCAACTTTCCAAGGCTTTAGACTAGCCAGTATAATTTTCGTATAGCTGTAGTAAAAATCTCTTTTATGTTTTATAAAATCTGCCCCAAGATCTAATATCAGATACTCATAATCCTCTTCAAGCGCTAAATCCAGTGCATCTTCTCCGCCTAAGACCTTGGTACACAATTTCTCTCTATTAGATGCAAGCTTATTGTTTCTGTAAAGCTCTAGACTCTCACTTAAGTCTATTATGACTGTCTTTTTGTTCTTAGCCAATTCATAATACCTTGCAAGCATTATGCAAAACTGCGTAGTTCCTACTCCGCGCTGCGCGCCGCACACTGCTATTATCATTCGCTTTGTCGACTTATCCTTTATGAACCTAATCGCTTCTACCTCCTCGTAGGATTTTGGACAAAATATGCCCTGCTTCTTATTTTAGGACTTGTTCCCAAAAGCTTCTTATTCTTCTGTTTACCAGGAACGGATTATCAATCCGCCCCAGGCTATAAGCCTTCCCGCAAAAGGTCTTATCGAATTCGTCCTTTAATTTTTTATTTTCACAGTTAAATATAACTCTTACTGTGTATAGTGTTTCCAACGCCCTTATATTATTTAATTGCTCCTGCCATTCCCAATAACTGCCGTCTATAACTACAAGTATTAACGCCTCATCCTCAATTCTATCGGTAATTTGAGTTATGCTTGATACATTACCTGCATCATATATGTAGTAATCTTTTTGAGGCATTATATCTACACCCTCTTCATACCGTGGCATTCCTTGAAAATTGCAGAGCCTATATATCCCCTGCCTGTCCTGAAGCCGGACATCCGCTGCTGCCAGCTTACGTATAAAATCAGATGTGTTGTCTTCTATGTAAACAGCGTTATTGAATTTGACTGAGTTTAAATAGGAAACGAGCGATATGGATACCCAGGTTGCGCCGACCCTTTTAGCGCTCCCCAATACATAAATATTTTTTACCTTCTTAAGATGCCTGTCTAAGTTCTGACCTTCTCCTAATCTGCTTTTTGCTTTCGCAATTTCTTTTTTTACTTCCCCCATAGAAGCAAATCTTTTTTCCGGTTCTTTCTTAAGCATTTTGCAAAGCAGCTTCTGAGTCAGTCTTGATAAATTTTCATTAACGGGTTTCTTGTGAAATTCTCCTGAATAGTACTCTTTGTAATATAGATAATATAGAACACATCCAAGCTCATAGATATCCGTGCGCTCACTTATCGGACTGCCGCTAATTATTTCCGGCGGCGTAAAACCTTCTGTGCATTGGTTGGCGTACACATCTCGTCCTTTTATGAGCCTTTTAGCTTGTCCGTAGTCAATAAGCTTAATACGATCCTTTATAATAATAAGATGCTCCGGCTTTAAATCAAGGTAAACTATCGGATTAGGTCGCTGCAAATGTAAATATTCAAGAATATCGCACAGTTGCAGTCCAAAATCCAGTACATTCTCTTCCGAAAATGATGCCTGCTGCCGGCAGTACTCCTCAATAGGAGTGCCATACGCAACTTCTTCTATAATATAAAAGTATTCGGAATCTTCTTCTACATCAAAGATCTTAACAATTCCAGGATGATTAAGATTTGTCAAGAGGCTTGCCTCTTGCAATAGCGAAGGGGGCAGTGAATGCGCTTTAGATAAGCACTTAATCGCCCGAAGGTCCTTCAGCTTCTTGTGTCTGGCCAGATATACAAAACTGCTTGCGCCCTGTCCAAGCATGCCCAGCAATTCATATCTGTCAGCTATGTAGTGGCTAATAACGATGCTCTCTCCCTTCTTTGCGGGGGGTCTCAGACATCTGTGTAATTTTATATCACGTCATTTTCTTTTTGACAATAGCTTTTATGAACATTTAAGAATTTTTCCTAATTTTTAATAATTTAGCGCATTGGTTTAACTCAGTCGGAGAAATCCCCCACCTCTAAGCGTTAGCGTAGGTGGGGGGTATGACAAACTATACTCAGTCGGGGTACCCTAA
>CAJOPM010000144.1 GCA_905236225.1 uncultured Eubacterium sp. | reverse complement strand
CGACCGGCACTTCTACTAATAATTAAAATTAGAGCCGAAGGCTAAGAGGTCTTCGGCTCATTTACTAATCGAATATTTTAGCCTCAATCTGAGAGGTTTACACAAAATAGTTTACACTACCTAATTGTATGAATCGGAATCAAAGCTTATAGTCTTGCCGTCAAGTACGGCATCAATTTGAGCTTCCAGGCCGGGTTGGCCGAATGCTGAGTCTATGTCGGAATCATAGTCATATTCATAATCCTCGTCCATAATCTTATCAAAGACCTGTGAGACCATATCAAGTTCTTCATCATCTTCGATGTTCTCAAGAGAACCTTCACCGTCGGAATTCTCAAAGTATCTGTAAATATATACCTCGCCCTCGGCATTATCCTCACCGTTCTCATCGACAGGTGTAATAGCAATATAATCCTGATTATCTACCTCAAATATGGTGAGAACTCTGCATTCCTCTTCGGTATCGTCTTCTAAAGTGAGGGTTACAAACATATCCTCGTCTTCGCCATCTGCTTCACTAATATATCCCATAGTTGCCTCCTAAAAAACTTTTTTTTAAATATAAGGTAGCTGCGCTTAAAAGTCAATAAAAAATGCACAAAAATACGCTTGACAAAACAATATGTAGTGATATACTTTGATTATCAAAATATTTGAAATCAAAATTATTTAAATGCAAAGGAGAAAAAGATGTTAGAGAAGATTATTGAGATGATTAAGGAACAGTTGAATATTGATACCGATATTACACAAGAGACTACTTTTAAGGATGACCTTGGAGCTGATTCACTTGATTTATTTGAACTTATTACAAATATTGAGGATGAGTATGATATCGAGATTCCATCAGAAGATCTTGAGAATATGACAAAGGTTGGAGAAGTAGTAGAGTACCTCAAAGGTAAGGGAATAGAATAATATGAAGACCGAAGTTACAAAGCTTTTTGGAATAGAGAAACCTATTATCCAGGGCGGTATGGCATGGGCTGCAACGAGCAAGCTTGCTGCAGCTGTGTCAAATGCCGGTGGCCTTGGTATTATCGGAGCAGCAAATGCACCGGCGGATGTTATTAGAGAAGAGATAAAAACTGCAAAATCTCTTACAGACAAACCGTTCGGTGTTAATATAATGCTTCTTAGCCCTTTTGCAGATGAAGTTGTCGAGGTTGTATGCGAAGAAAAAATCGCTATGGTAACAACCGGCGCAGGTAATCCGGCAAAGTATATGAAACAATTTAAAGATGCCGGTATTAAGGTTGTACCTGTTGTAGCCAGTGTTGCACTTGCAAAAATGATGCAAAAAGGCGGAGCGGATGCTGTGGTTGCAGAAGGATGTGAATCAGGCGGTCATATAGGACATGCTACAACAATGACATTGCTTCCTCAAATTGTAGACGCAGTCGATATTCCGGTTATAGCAGCCGGCGGCATTGCAGACGGAAGAGGAATGGCAGCAGCATTTATGCTTGGAGCGCAGGCAGTACAGATGGGTACAAGATTCTGTGCATCTACAGAGTGCATATGTCACGATAATTATAAGCAAAGGATTATAAAGGCTAAAGATATTGACTCAACAGTTACCGGAGAGAGCACCGGTCATCCCATTAGAAGTCTTAGGAATGAGATGACCAGAGAATATCTTGAATTAGAAAAATCCGGTGCATCATTTGATGAACTTGAAAAGATCGCAGCCGGCTCTCTTAGAAATGCCGTAATTGACGGAGATGTAAAGAGAGGGACTGTAATGGCAGGCCAGATTGCCGGTATGATTAAAGATGTTAAAAGCTGCAAGCAAATTATAGATGATATTATGGCGCAGGCAACGAAGTTGCTAAAATTATAGGATTGATATGATATGAATAAGGTAGCGTTTATATTTCCGGGACAAGGATCACAGTATACCGGAATGGGACAGGATTTATACAATGAAGATGAGCACTTTAAAGCTGTGATAGAAAGCGCATCACATGTGAGTGGATATAATCTTGAGAAAATTATCTATTCTGATGATGATAGGTTAAATGAGACCCGATACACCCAGATTGCGATGCTTGCCGTAGAGGCAGCGATACTTGATAAGTTGTCAAGAGATGGCATTAGGTGCGATATAGCGGCGGGGCTTTCACTTGGCGAATACGGAGCTCTGCTTGCAAGTGAATCGATTAGCAAGGAAGATGCATTTTTCCTTGTTACAAGAAGAGGAGCACTTATGCAGGATGCTTATCCGACAGGTGGCGCAATGTGTGCCGTGCTTGGTATGGAGGCAGACAAAATAAGTGAAGTGATAGGCGGCGTTGAAGGTTTGGTAAGTATTGCTAACTACAACTGTCCGGGGCAGATAGTAATTACAGGAGAACATAATGCGGTAGAAGATGCAATAATTGCACTTAAGGAAAACGGTGCAAGAAAATGTATTCCTCTAAAAGTTAGCGGCCCGTTTCACTCTAAACTTTTAGAGAGCGCATCACAAGAACTTATGGAAGAACTTAATAAAGTTAAGTTTAGCGACCCTAAGATTCCGTATATAAGCAATGTAGGCGCTCAGTATGTAACAAAAGCAGAGGATATACCGGGGCTGCTTAAAATGCAAATCTGTTCATCTGTTATGTGGCAGCAAAGCGTTGAAAAGATGATACATGACGGGGTTGATACATTTGTAGAGATTGGCCCTAAGAAGTCGCTATGCGGATTTTTACGTAAGATTGATAGAAGCGTTGCGGCATATAACATAGAAGATGCTGCAAGTTATGCTAAAACTTATGAAGCGTTAAAGAATAGTTAAAGGAGAGGGCGTATGAAGACTGCACTTGTTACAGGAGCATCAAGAGGTATAGGAGCTGCAATTGCAAAAACTCTTGCGAAAGATGGATATTATGTTGTTGTAAATTACAGTGGAAGCCAAGATAAGGCTCAAGCTGTGGTAGATGAAATTATAAAAGAAGGCGGCGAGGCGCAGAGCGCAAGATTTAATGTATCTGATGAAGAGAAGGTAAAGGAACATATCAAGGCCATTATAAAAAACAGAGGATCTATTGATGTACTTGTTAATAATGCGGGTATCACCAGAGATAATCTTCTTATGAAGATGAGTAAAGAAGAGTTTGATGAAGTAATTGATATAAACCTCAAGGGTGCATTTTATACAATGCAGGCAGTATCTCGCCAGATGCTTAAGCAACGAAGCGGAGTCGTAATTAATATATCATCTTATACCGGAATGCATGGAAATGCCGGACAGATGAATTATGCGGCATCAAAAGCCGGAGTTATCGGCATGACCAAGACTATGGCAAGAGAACTTGCATCCAGAAACATTAGAGTAAATGCTATAGCACCCGGATTTGTATCGACTGATATGACGCAGGCATTAGGTGAAGAAGTTGAAAAAGAAGCTTCAAAGATTATACCGCTTGGAAGATTTGCCAATCCCCAGGAAATAGCAGATGTTGCGTCATTTTTGGCATCTGATAAGGCAGCATACATAACAGGACAGGTTATAGCAGTAGATGGTGGCATGAGCATCTAAGAGGAGATAAATGATGAGACGAGTTGTAGTTACCGGAATGGGATGTGTTACCCCCATAGGAAATAATATCGAAGAGTATCGGCAAGGTCTTTATGAGGGACGTATAGGATTTGGCCCGATAACCAGATTTGATACGACTGAGTACAAGGCAAAGATAGCAGCAGAAGTTAAAGATTTTGATGCTAAAGATTATATGGATTTTAAATCGGCAAAGAGAATGGAGCTCTTTTCTCAGTATGCGGTTGCAGCGGCTGCTGAAGCCATAAAGCAATCAGGCATTGATATCGAAAATGAAGATCCTTATAGAGCCGGCGTGTGTGTGGGTTCAGGAGTTGGATCTTTACAGGCAATTGAAAGAGAGCATGAAAAGCTTCTTAATAAGGGACCTAGAAGAGTAGATTTGCTTCTTGTGCCGAAGATGATCACAAACATGGCTGCAGGTAATATATCGATACAGTTTGGCTTAAAAGGCAAGAGTATCAGTATCTCTACCGCATGTGCCACAGGTACACACTGTATAGGTGAGGCGTATAGATCGATACAGTGCTCTGATGCTGACATAATGATTGCCGGCGGGGCAGAAGCGACTATTACTCCTATTTGTGTAAGCGGATTTTCTTCACTTACGGCTCTTTCGTTTTCTGAAGATCCGGCTCGTTGTTCGATACCTTTTGACAAGGAAAGAAACGGATTTGTCATAGGTGAGGGTGCGGGAATTCTTGTACTTGAAGAATATGAACATGCTAAAAGACGCGGTGCAAATATTCTTGCCGAAGTGGTTGGATATGGTGCTACATCTGACGCATATCACATTACATCACCGGCAGAGGATGGAATGGGTGCAGCTAAAGCAATGGAAAATGCAATAAACGGAGCCGGGATAAAGCCGTCGGATATTACATATATTAATGCCCATGGTACTAGTACCCATCATAACGATCTGTTTGAAACAAGAGCTATCAGAATGGTGTTTAAGGAACATGCTGATAATCTTTATGTCAACTCCACAAAATCAATGACAGGACATCTGTTAGGTGCAGCAGGTGCAATAGAAGCTGTTGCTACTATTATTCAGATGAATGAGAGCCTTATTCACAGAACTGTTGGCTACAAGGTTGCGGATGAAGAGTGCGATCTTAACTATGTAACAAAAGAAAATATTAAGGCAAAGATTGACTATGCGCTTTCTGATTCGCTTGCGTTTGGCGGACACAATGCGGCGCTTGTATTTAAGAATGCCGATAATTAGGAGAAAACAAATGGAAGTAAAAGATATGCTCACCTTAATTGAAGCTGTATCAGAATCTAATCTTAGCGGCTTTACATATGAAGAGGGAAATATCAAGTTAAAGCTTAGAAAAACAGGCGATAAGATGGTGGTAAAGGAAGGAATGCCGGCAATGCCACCTATGCCGCCTATGATGCCACCGATGATGCCGCCTGCACCGATGATGCCGCCGCATCCTGCAAATCAGACGGACATGATGATGCAAAATAGCGCTGCACCTGATACAAATAATGATTTGATCGTTAAGGCAGAATCCTCAAGCAAAAAAGAGATATCAGGTGATGTGGTGAAATCACCTCTGGTTGGTACATTTTATGCAGCGCCTTCTCCCGAACAACCACCGTATGTCAAGGTGGGTGATTCGGTGACTAAAGGACAGGTCATAGGAATCATTGAGGCTATGAAGCTTATGAATGAAATAGAAAGTGAAAAAGACGGCGTGATTAAGGAGATTCTCGTTAACAACGCTGATGTGGTTGAGTATGATCAGCCGCTCTTTGTTATAGAATAGGAGAGTTTTATGTCAGTATTAAGCACAGAAGAAATAATGAAAATAATTCCTCACCGTCAGCCAATGCTTCTTATTGATACGATAGAAGAGCTTGAGGTGGGGGTTAGAGCTGTAGGAAGAAAATGCGTATCATATAATGAACCGTATTTTGCCGGACATTTCCCCAATGAGCCGGTTATGCCCGGAGTTTTGATTTTAGAGGCTTTAGCGCAGACAGGAGCAGTTGCGATTCTATCTGATGAAAAATTCAAAGGAAAGACAGCATACTACGGGGGAATCAATAAGGCAAAATTTAAACGCAAGGTTGTTCCCGGTGATGTGCTTACACTTGAACTTGAGATCATCAAGCAAAAAGGACCAATAGGTATAGGCGCTGCAACAGCGAAGGTGGGCGATGAAATAGCAGCCACTGCAGAGCTTACGTTTGCAATAGGATAAATAATTATGTATCACAAGATTTTAATAGCTAATAGAGGAGAAATCGCAGTCAGAATCATAAGAGCATGTCGTGAGATGGGGATTGCTACAGTTGCTGTATATTCAACGGCTGATAAAGAAGCACTTCATACACAGCTTGCGGACGAGGCTGTATGTATAGGAGAGGCTGCATCTAAGGATAGTTATCTTAACGTAGAGAGAATTATTAGCGCTGCAATCGCCACAAAGGCTGAGGCTATTCATCCGGGATTCGGGTTTTTGTCGGAGAATGCAAAGTTTGCCGAGGTTTGCACCAAGTGTGGTTTGGAGTTTATCGGACCGCCTGCCGAGGTTATTTCTAAAATGGGCGATAAAGCTATGGCAAGAGATACCATGACTAAAGCACAGGTTCCTGTCACACCGGGGTCTAAGGAGCCTGTATTTTATGCAGATAAGGCACTTTTAGTAGCAAAAGAGATAGGATTTCCCGTCATGATTAAGGCGGCGTACGGCGGCGGCGGTAAAGGCATGAGAGTTGCACTTGATGAAGCCGAGTTTGAAAGCCAGTTTCTAATTGCACAGACAGAAGCAAAAAACGGTTTTGGCAACGGTACCATGTATATAGAAAAATATATTACCAATCCAAAACATGTTGAGATGCAGCTGCTTTGTGATAAATTCGGAAATGTTGCAGTATTTCCGGAGCGTGACTGTTCAGTGCAAAGAAATCATCAAAAGATGATAGAAGAATCTCCTTCACCGGCAGTTAAGGATTCGCTTAGAAAGAAGATGGCATCCGCTGCTGCAAAAGCAGCAAAGGCTGTGGGATATGTAGGTGCCGGTACAATAGAATTTCTCTTAAACGACAATGGTGAGTTCTATTTTATGGAGATGAATACACGTATTCAGGTTGAACATCCGGTAACAGAGATGGTAAGCGGTGTGGATTTGATTAAAGAGATGATAAGGATTAGCGCAGGTGAGAAATTATCTGTTGATAAGAATTCTTATATTCCTAAGGGACATGCAATTGAGTGTCGCATTAATGCAGAGAACCCGCAAAATGGATTTAGACCATCTCCGGGCAAGATAGATCAGCTGCATCTTCCGGGTGGATTTAATATAAGAGTTGATTCTGCAATGTATCCGGGGTGTGAGGTTTCACCTTATTATGATTCTATGATTGCAAAGCTTATAGTAAAGGCAGATAACAGGGAAGATGCAATAGATAAGATGTTATCAGCTTTAGGCGAGGTAATTATAGAAGGTGTTGATACCAATATTGATTTTCAATATGATATACTTTCACATCCGGTTTTTAGAAACGGATATGTAACTACGGATTTTATAAAACAGCATTTTAGTGATTATATCAAATAAATGTTTCGCCACTATTTAAAGTGATATTAGGTGAGAAATATGTTAAAGTTCAAAAAAACAAAATATATTACATCAGGTATTACAACAAACAGCAGGATGGCTGATTTTCCAAAAGATGTTTGGATGAAATGTGACAGCTGTTCTCAAATGATACTTAAAGAAGACGTAGTTGATAATCACTATGTCTGCTACAAGTGCGGTAAATATTTCAGGCTACGAGCTAAGACCAGAATAAAATTTATAGCTGATGAGGGCAGCTTTGTAAGCTGGGATGATGATCTTAAATCAACGGATCCTCTTAATTTCCCAGGTTATGAAGAAAAAATGGAAGCTCTTAAGAGCAAGCTAAAGATATCTGATGCTGTTCTTACGGGAAAGTGCAAGATAGGTGGCAAAGAGACAGTAATCTGTATTATGGATGGCAGATTTATGATGGGTTCTATGGGCTATGTTGTTGGAGAGAGAATCACAAGAGCCGTTGAACAAGCAACCCAGCAAAAGCTTCCGGTTGTTATTTTCTCATGCTCGGGCGGAGCCAGAATGCAAGAGGGAATGGTCTCTTTAATGCAGATGGCAAAGACTTCTATGGCTCTTAAGGAGCATAGTAAAGCAGGTCTTTTCTATTTATCTGTATTAACAGATCCAACGACCGGAGGAGTTACTGCTTCATTCGCAATGCTTGGAGATATAATTCTTGCAGAACCCGGAGCACTGGTCGGTTTTGCAGGTCCAAGAGTAATAGAGCAGACAATCAGGCAAAAACTTCCGGAGGGGTTTCAGCGTAGCGAGTTCTTGTTAGAACAAGGTCTAATTGATGGCATTATTACCAGAGAGAATATGGTAGATGAGATTGCTAATCTGCTTGAAATTCATTCGTCAAAGCCAAAACTAAATGATATTGTAAAACCTTTAGATGAGATTAAATCCAATGTTAAGGTTAAGGCGGAAAAATGTACTACATGGGAAAAAGTAGAAATAGCAAGATCTAAAGAACGCCCGACAGCACTTGATTATATAGAAGATGTCTTTGATGATTTCTATGAGCTGCATGGAGACAGAAGGGCATATGACGATACGGCAATAATTGGCGGAATAGGACATTTCTGTGGCAGAGCCGTGACAATTATTGCGCAGCAAAAGGGGAGAAATACCAAGGATAATATATACAGAAATTTTGCCATGCCACGTCCCGAAGGTTACGTAAAGGCGCTAAGACTTATGAAACAGGCTGAGAGATTTAACCGTCCGATAATTTGCTTTATCGATACGCCCGGAGCGTATTGTGGCATGGATGCGGAAGAGCATGGTCAGGGGCAGGCTATAGCAAAGAACCTGTTCGAAATGTCAGCACTTGGCGTACCGATACTTAGCATTGTTATAGGTGAAGGTGGATCAGGCGGAGCATTGGCTCTGGGGGTCGGCAATGAAGTGTGGATGATGGAAAATGCAACATATTCAGTACTATCGCCCGAAGGTTTTGCATCGATACTCTGGAAGGATGCATCAAGGGCATCAGAGGCTGCATCCGTTATGAAGATGACAGCATCTGACCTTAAGGAACTTAAGATTATAGATGACATTATTGAAGAAACATCACCGGCATGTGAGGAAAATCTTAGAATAATATGCCAGGAGATGAAGAGCAAGATTCATACATTTCTAAAAAAACGAGACAATAAATCTGCACAAGAGATAATAAGCGAAAGACAAAAAAGATTCAGAGCATTTTAAAAATCCGGCCTATTGGCCGGATTTTT
>CAJOPM010000143.1 GCA_905236225.1 uncultured Eubacterium sp. | reverse complement strand
CGCAGATCGAGCAGACAACAGATGAAGATACTACCAAAGAAGTCACAGATGATAACAACAATGATGATGAATTTGAGGATGTATGCTTTATGTGCCGCAGGCCTGAGAGCAAGGCCGGCAAGATGGTAAAGATACCCAATAATATCTGCATTTGTAACGACTGCCTGCAAAAGACATTTGACTCGATGAATACGACCGGTATGAATTTTAATGATCTTTTAGGACCGACACTTACAAACTTTCCTAATATCAGCATGATAGATTTAAGTTCTCTTACCGGGCAGATAACAGGCAAACAAAAAATCAAGAAAAAGCAGTCTGAAAAGAAAGAAAAAACCGAAGAAGCCAAGAGTGTATTTGACATAAAGAGTATACCTGCTCCTCACAAAATTAAAGAACAGCTTGATGAATACGTGGTAGGACAAGACTATGCAAAGAAGGCAATTTCGGTTGCAGTATACAACCATTATAAGAGAGTAGCCTCTGTCGATGATTCGGATGGCGTAGAAATAGAAAAATCCAATATGCTTATGATAGGGCCTACCGGCAGCGGTAAGACTTATCTGGTCAGAATGCTCGCAAAGCTTCTCAATGTACCATTGGCAATAACAGATGCAACTTCACTTACAGAAGCGGGGTACATAGGTGATGATATTGAAAGTGTAGTATCTAAATTGCTTGCGGCTGCTGATAATGATGTCAAGAGAGCAGAACATGGAATCATATTTATCGATGAGATAGATAAGATTGCAAAGAAAAAGAACACGAATCAAAGAGATGTCAGCGGAGAATCTGTTCAGCAGGGAATGCTTAAGTTATTAGAGGGCTCGCAGCTTGAGGTTCCTGTGGGGGCTACCAGCAAGAATGCCATGGTTCCTATGGCGACGGTTGATACGAGAAATATCCTTTTTATTTGCGGAGGAGCATTTCCGGATCTTACGGATATTATTAAAGAAAGACTTTCTAAGCACTCATCTATGGGATTTAAAGCAGACCTTAAAGATAAATACGACAATGATGATGACATACTAAAGCAGGTTACGGTAGAGGATATCAGAAAATTTGGAATGATTCCGGAGTTTATAGGAAGACTTCCGATTATATTTTCATTAGATGCGCTCTCCGAAGAAATGCTTGTTAGAATTTTAAAAGAACCAAAAAATGCAATTGTAAAGCAGTACAAGAAACTGCTTGCGCTTGATGAGGTTAATCTCGAATTTGAGGATGAGGCACTTAAGAGTATAGCGCATATGGCTAAGGAAAAGGAAATAGGTGCCAGAGCGCTTAGAGCTATCATTGAAGAGTTTATGCTTGATATTATGTATGAGGTTCCCAAAGACGACAATATAGGAACAGTTATAATCACCAAGGAGTACATAGAAAAAACGGGCGGACCGGTAATAAAAATGCGCGGGGCAGAAGCAATAGAAGGAAGTGGCGCAATCCCGTTAGAACAAAAAGCATAAAATAACAGTCAGGGGATTATGATATCATTATCCTTTGACTGTTTTCATATACTCTGATAATACGATACTGTTATTCTCAAGTGATTCTTTTACGCAAATCAGCCGCTGGTTTTCGCTGCCGCGAAAGCGCAGGCTGATATTTTTTTTATCTATCATAAATTCTCCATCAACCAATATGTCGATGCACTTAAGAATTGGCAAGGTGTGCTCGCAGTGACAGACGCTGCCATCATCGAGCAGTTCTTCATATGTGTATCCGGAATATAGCCAGATAGTCTTATTCGGATAGGTATCTGTTACGCGTTCAACCAGCCTGCGAATATAAGGCTGATTTGCTATCTCCATAGGTTCGCCGCCAAGTATAGATAATCCGTCAACATAGGAAAAAGCAAGTGATTTGATAAGTGTATCTTCAATGTCAGAAGTGTACTTTTCTCCATAATCAAAGTCCCAGGTTTCGGGATTGAAACACTCTTTGCAATGATGAGTACATCCGCTGACAAACAGCGCGGTTCTTACGCCCGCGCCGTTGGCTATATCACAATAAAATATTTTAGCGTAGTGCATATTATGATGCTCCTAAATGAAGAACTCTTTCTCTGATTTCCTGGGTACGGCCCTGATTCCAGAATTGAGTTCCGATGTAGCCGCAAGTACGTCTTGCAACATTCATGCGATTCTGATCTTCGTTGCCGCAGTTTGGGCATCTCCATATCAACTTGCCATGGTCATCTTCAACAATTCCAATTTCGCCTGTATATCCGCAGCACTGACAGTAATCGGATTTTGTGTTAAGCTCGGCATAAAGAATTGTATTGTAAATATGCTCCATAACAGAAAGCACGGCTTCGATATTGTCCTCCATATTCGGGACTTCGACATAGCTTATAGCACCGCCCGGAGAAAGTTTTTGGAAATCGGATTCAAATGTAAGCTTATCAAATGCGTTGATATCTTCAGTTACATGTATATGATATGAATTGGTTATATAATTCTTATCTGTTACGCCCGGGATTATGCCAAAGCGCTCCTGCAGGCATTTGGCAAATTTGTAGGTGGTTGATTCAAGCGGAGTGCCGTATACCGAGTAATCGATATTCTCTTCGGCTTTCCACTTTTGGCATGCATCATTCATATGCTGCATTACCTTAAGAGCAAACGGCTTTGCAAGCTCGTCGGTATGTGATTTTCCGGTCATATATTTGACGCACTCATAAAGCCCTGCATATCCCAAAGAGATTGTTGAATATCCATCGTAGAGGAGCTTATCTATTGTCTCGCCTTTTTTTAGGCGAGCAAGTGCTCCGTTTTGCCAAAGAATCGGTGCAACATCAGAGGGCGTTCCCAAAAGTCTTTCGTGGCGGCAGCGCAGTGCCTTATGGCAAAGTGCAAGGCGCTCGTCAAAGATTTCCCAGAAACGTTTTTCGTTTTGCTGTGAACTAAGAGCAATGTCTACAAGATTAAGAGTTACTACGCCCTGGTTGAATCTGCCGTAGTATCTGTGCTTGCCCGGCGCATAGTTTTCGGCTTTGGATATATTGCCTATTCCGACGTCAGTAAAACGGTCGGGAGTTAAGAACGAACGGCATCCCATACAAGGATATACATCGCCCTTAAGGGTGGTCATAAGCTTTTCTGAAATGTAATCGGGCACCATTCTTTTTGCGGTACATTTTGCTGCAAGCTCGGTGAGTTCATAATATTTAGAACCCTTTGTGACATTGTTCTCTTCTAAGACATATATCAGCTTCGGGAATGCCGGAGTAATATATACGCCTTTTTCATTTTTAACACCTAATATACGCTGGCGCAGCATTTCTTTGATGATGAGCGCAAGGTCATCTCTAAGCTGTCCTTCGGGCACTTCATTAAGATACATAAATACGGTTACGAACGGAGCCTGGCCATTGGTGGTCATAAGTGTAATCACCTGATACTGTATCATCTGACAGCCTCTTTGTATCTCTTCTTCGACCCTAAGCTCTGCTATGGCATTAATCTTATCGTCATCAAGATTTATACCTTGACCTTCAAATTCTTCGCGAACCTTCTTGCGGTATTTCTGACGGGATATATCAACAAAAGGCGCAAGATGAGAAAGCGTAATGGTCTGCCCGCCGTACTGACTTGATGCAATCTGTGCTATGGATTGCGTAGCAATATTGCATGCAGTAGAAAAGCTCTTAGGACGATCAATCATGGTTTCGGATATAACCGTACCGTTTTGAAGCATATCCTCTAAATTGACAAGGCAGCAGTTGTGCATATGCTGCGCAAAATAATCCGCATCATGAAAGTGGATAATACCTTTTTCATGAGCATCGATAACATCCGCAGGAAGTAAAAACCTTTTGGTAAGATCCTTGCTGACCTCGCCTGCCATATAATCTCTTTGAACAGAATTTACAACAGGATTCTTGTTGGAGTTTTCCTGCTTTACTTCTTCGTTGTTACACTCTATAAGACTAAGAATCTGATCGTCTGTTGAGTTGGATTTTCTGACAAGTGCTCTTCTGTAGCGATAGGTAATATAATTTCTTGCCACCTCAAAAGCGCGTTGATTCATAATCTGATTCTCAACTAAATCCTGAATTTCCTCTACGCCGAGAGTGCGTCCTACGCCCTCAATAATTCTCATCATATTAGATGAGATAACCTGAATCTGTTCTGCCGACATTTTTTGTGTGTCGGGAACCTGGTTATTTGCCTTATTAACAGCATCAACAATTTTGTTGATGTCAAACTCAACTTCGATTCCGCTTCTCTTAATAATCTTCATTATATATATCTCCTCTTCAAGTCTCGCTCGCGAGACTTGGCGCGGGATTTGCGTCAGCTTTAGCTGACATATTTCATGTGCAAATCCCTGCGCATCCTCG
>CAJOPM010000142.1 GCA_905236225.1 uncultured Eubacterium sp. | reverse complement strand
CTTTAGGGTACCCCGACTGAGTATAGTTTGTCATAACCCCCACCTACGCTAACGCTTAGAGGTGGGGGATTTCTCCGACTGAGTTAACACTTCTGAATTAATTATCTTATACAGATATATACCATATATACAGCGTACACGGCGATCATCACTATACCCTCAAATCGATCTATCTTCCACTTGGTTCTGCAGAAAATCCACACTACTATATTTACTGCAGTCAGAAGAATTACATCGATAATATTTTGGCTTGTAACTGCAACATCTCTTACTACGCTGGCAATCCCAAGCACAAATAGAATATTAAATATATTCGAACCTATGGCATTGCCAAGTGCCATATCTACGTCTTTCTTTCTCGCTGCAGCTATTGATGTTACAAGCTCCGGAAGCGATGTTCCTATTGAACATATCGTAAGGCCTACAAGCGTCTGCGACATACCAAATGATACAGCTATATCCGACGCCGAATTTACAACCATCTCACCACCGAATGCAACGGCTGCTGCACCACCTACAATATATATAATGCATCTCCAAATAGGTAGATTATCTTGCACTTCGCTTTCATCTTCAGCGCCGTTATTGCTTAAAATCTTTTCCGCTTTACGATTATCAAGAGCGGATTTTACCATAAAAACTATAAAGAAAATGAAGATTATTACGAATATCAGGCCATCTACTCTTCCCACCTTCATTCCTATCATTCCAAGCGCGCAAAGTAACACCGTGATTATAATAGAAAACGGGAATTCTTTTTTCATCGTCTTTTTATGTACAACAACCGGTGCAAATAGCGCACAAGCCCCGATAACTACAAGAATGTTAAAAAAATTCGATCCAACTACGTTACTGTATGCCATCTCATTGCTGCCATTGAATGATGCCACAGTACTTACCGCCAGCTCCGGAAGTGATGTTCCCATAGCAACTACTGTCATTCCGACAATGATAGTCGGTATTGATAGCTTTTTTGCTACACTTGCTGCGCCACTTACAAAAAAATCAGCTCCCTTTATAAGTAGTATAAAACCTATTATTAATATTACATATTTAAGCATCTTATCTCCTTAGTCCTGTAATTAAGAGAAAAATCCTAAATGTTCAATCAAGATTTTAATTCCTATTCCAATAAGTATAATACCACCTGCAATAGAGGCTAAGAATTGGTTCTTTCCTCCTATAAAGTATCCTATCGCTACTGCTATTACAGAAAGTGTAAATGTAATTGCCCCTATCAGCGTAATCGCCGGCATTATACTTACCTCTAAGAACGAAAACGTAATGCCTACGGCAAATGCATCTATACTTGTAGCAACAGATAACAGCACCATTTGCTTGTGGTCTATCCTGGCATCACACTTTTGCGGAATTTCACTGCTTTTATATTCCTTAACTGCATCCGATATCATGTTTAGACCAATTACTAACAGTAAAATAAAGGCTATCCAATGATCAATTTTTTCAATAAATTGATGCAGATTTTTACCTAATAGCCACCCTAAAAGCGGCATAATTGCCTGAAAGGCACCGAAATATACGGCAATAACAATCATTTGGCGTATATTTAGTTTTCTCATCGTAAGGCCTTTGCCAAATGCAACCGCAAAGGCATCCATTGACAGTCCTATCCCTGTCATAACAATCATTATTATACTCATTTTCGTCCCGATTCAAAACACCCACGCATTATTTACGTGGGTGAGTATATTTGCTGCGTTGATATTTTGTTCTTTTATTTACTTTGCAAGCTGTATTTTGCAAAATTTCTTTTTACCGCGCTTTAAAACGCAATCATCATTTTCAAATATTGACTTATCGTATTTTGCGTAAATGTCTGTCACTTTTTCATTCATAAAAGTTGCGCCGCCTTGCTGTACGCATCTTCTCGCATCAGATTTAGATGTACATAAACCTGATGTAACTAACATTGTTAAGATATCAATCTGATCATCCGTAAAATCTGTCTCAGAAAGCTCTACCTGAGGCATGTTATCGGTATTTCCGCCTCCGGCAAATAAAGCTTTTGCACCTTCTTCGGCTTTTTTTGCTTCATCTTCACCGTGTACCAGGCTCGTTAGTTCAAATGCCAATATCTCCTTAGCCTTATTTAGGTCTGCTCCTTCCCATTTCTCCATCTCTTCAATTTGCTCAAGTGGAAGGAAAGTAAGCATTCTAAGGCATTTCATAACATCTGCATCTGCTACATTTCGCCAATATTGATAGAAATCATATGGTGATGTCTTATCTGCATCGAGCCATACTGCTCCTGACTGTGTTTTACCCATTTTCTTGCCTTCTGAATTAAGCAGCAGTGTGATAGTCATAGCATATGCATCTTTTTGCAGCTTTCTTCTGATAAGCTCTGTTCCTCCAAGCATATTGCTCCACTGATCGTCTCCACCGAACTGCATATTACAGCCGTATTCTTTGTAGAGCATATAAAAATCATAGCTTTGCATAATCATATAGTTAAACTCAAGGAAGCTGAGACCTTTTTCCATTCTTTGCTTATAACATTCTGCCGTAAGCATTCTGTTTACAGAAAAATGTGCGCCTACTTCTCTTAATAACTCTACATAATTAAGCTCTAAAAGCCAATCTGCATTATTTATCATTAGTGCTTTATCATCGGAAAAATCGATAAAACGCTGCATTTGTTTTTTAAAACACTCGCAGTTATGCTGTATAGTTTCTTTTGTCATCATCTGACGCATATCAGTTCTTCCGGAAGGATCACCTATCATTCCGGTGCCGCCGCCTATTAAAGCAATTGGCTTATTTCCGGCCATTTGAAGTCTTTTCATAAGACAAAGTGCCATAAAATGTCCTACGTGCAAGCTGTCTGCTGTCGGATCAAAACCTATATAAAATGTAGCTTTTCCATTGTTAACCAGATCTTTAATTTCTTTTTCATCTGTAACTTGGGCAATTAAGCCTCTAGCTACCAATTCGTCGTACACAGTCATCGCTATTCTCCTTAATTAATGCTTAAACTAACTTTTGTCTATGATAAAAAAAGCATTAGTCTGCTGCTAATGCTTAAAAAGGTGCCAACCGGATTTGAACCGGTGATAAAGGTGTTGCAGACCTTTGCCTTACCACTTGGCCATGGCACCAAAACAAATATATTACTCTGATAGTTAAGATGTTTTATAGTAATAAAAAACTCCCCGAGTAGGGTTCGAACCTACGACCCTCCGGTTAACAGCCGGATGCTCTACCGCTGAGCTATCGAGGAATATTAAAGGTATCACACCTTCAAAACTTCATACAGAGAGATTATATCACTTATAAACTCCAATGGCAACATTTATATTAATAATATTACTTGCTTTAAAACATCTTGGTCAAGTTATTGACCGATTAGTGGCAGTCAGCTGAACACATTACTGTGCTTACACCTCTGCTCTATCTACCTCG
>CAJOPM010000141.1 GCA_905236225.1 uncultured Eubacterium sp. | reverse complement strand
CTAAAAGATGGGCAACTTTAAGCTTATTAAACTATCGGTTAAATGCATATTTATCCGATAGTTTGTTTTGATTTTGGCAGAATTTTTTTGTTAGTTTTTTAATTTTAAGCTCCACTTAGAGCTTATCCGTCTTTAGTATAACATCATAAGATATGCCAGATTATTCCCAGTAATTTACGAGCGCCTCTTGTTTTGTGTCCCGATTGCGAGACTTTAAACAAAAGGCGCTGCTTTAACTATTTGGTTTTTATCTTAGCTATCTTGCTCCATGAACTTACATATTTTGTTCCTTCAACGTTAGCATATGTTCTTATGCGAACATAGTATGTCTTTTTTGATTTAAGATTAGTAATCTTTTTCGATGTCTTGGCATTCTTTTTAACCGTAATCATTTTAGGCGACGAGAATATGCTTTTTTGTGAATATTGAATCTGATATCCGGTTGTATTTGCCGTATTCTTTTTCCATTTTAATTCAAACGACTTTTTATTTGATATAACCTTGGTTATAGAAGTTGAATCCGGAACTATTTTCCACTCAACACTCTTAGAATCTGTAGTTCCGTCAGACCACTTATATCCGTCTTTTAAGGTTAGTGTGGCCGTATATGTTCCGACATTTTTTCCTTGAGCCTTGCTTACGGTATAAGCATCGGTATCCTCATAAGCTGTCTGCTTCTTTCCATTATAAGTTATTTCCTCAGGCGAAGGTATATCTGCCCACTTGGTAAGTTCAAGCGAATACGGGCACGCTATGCCCGTTGTGCCAAATGTATCAAGAAGGCCGGCCTCTCCCGAGCCGTCGCAGCCTTCGAGCACCTCACCGGTCGTTAGATTATACAGCGTAAGATTAAGTGTGTAGCGGTTTATGGTCAAAGTATCATATTTACCGTCGCTTTGATCATCATCAAATGTAAGAAGTGAGCCGTAACCCATTGTGATGTATCCGGCGTTGCAGTAGGTATATGCAAGTTCTACTTCCTCATTAAGACTCCCATCATATTCAAATCCTTGTATTTCCATCGTTGACCCCTTGGGCACAAGATAGTAATCGCGATCCGTCAAATCACCTCTTGAAGTTTCCAGGCTGTGATTATGTCCCCACAAAACTATAATATCATGAGTCTTGGCAGCCTCTTGCAGTGCGGCATTCCAAGTCGTGGCACCGAAGTTATCATTGTGATGTACATGCATAGGAACGTGAGTCATAACTATAATAGGCTTATTATCATCAAGTGAGTTTACCCACTCTGAGAAATTAGCCGAAGCAATCTCGGCGCTCATGCCGTTTTTATCTCCTAAGTCTACGGTGTCATAGACTTCGTTGTTCTTAACTGCTTCAATAGCCTGTTCTTCGGTCGCATTTACCATCTGAGAATATGTTATGCCATAGATATAATATCCATCCTCCTTTGCAGGTCCTGAAAGAAATGTATCCTCATAAGGGCTTGCGCAGTGATTGTCATGGGAGCCGAAAGTGTAATACGTTTTAAAGCTGTTTCCGTAGACAGTCCTAAACTCATCATTTACATCATCTATGAAAAATGCCGGCTGACCCGCCCATTTATTTCCGTCAGAATCGAGCATTACGTCCTTGCCGCTTCCTACGAGATCTCCTCCGATTATTCCGACCGTTGGCTGTGTTATAGTATCATCCGACTGTATCAATTCGAGAATATCCGTAAGATAATTGCCGTGAGCAATATCCAGATAACCGTCGCTGTCATAATAACTGTGTCTGTCAGTAGCAACAAAAACAGATGTCGAAGTCCCCTTATCAGCCGCAAATGCGGGGAGCGCTCCGGTCGATACGATCAAAGCGGACGCAAAAGCTGCAATTAATATTTTTTTCATAATCTTCCTCCTCATATAATTAAGTTTACAGCCAACAAAACCGAGCTGCAAGCTTTTTATATCTGAACACATACATCCCAGCCATCATCTTTTTTATTACTGAAAACAAATTCAGAGAACCTATCTAAAAGACGATTATTTAATTCATCAAGATAAGGCTCAGATAGCGGGTCGGACTTTATCCCCCAAAACGAGACTATGATTGTATGGTGTCCTCCGCTTTCACTGCACAAAAGTTTGACCTCTGCACGTAAATCGGGATTATCCTTAGCACTAAATACCGGATACAACAGCTCATCACATATTACAGATATTGATCTGTCAATGCGACTATTCATCTCATATCGCTTTAGGAAATCCTTAAGCTCGCTTGACAGCGAATAAAGGTCGAGACTATCTGCAAATATTTCCTTCTCGTACATCCTCGAGCGATATAAAAACCGCTGCGTCAGCACTTTCTTCGGGTTGTCAAACACCTGCTTTGGCGTGCCCTCTTCATAGATACCGCCCTCTGCAAGAAATATAACTCTTGATGCGATATTCTTTGCGAAACGCATCTCATGTGTCACGATAACACTGGTCATCCCTTCATCTACCAAATCCCGTATTACGGCTTCTACCTCATCCACCATTGTGGGATCAAGGGCGCTTGTCGGCTCATCAAAAAAGATAACCTCAGGATGCATTGCAAGCGTGCGCGCTATGGCAACGCGCTGCTTTTGCCCTCCGGAAAGAGCAGATGGCATAGCATTTTCCCTGCCGGCCATCCCAACTTTTTTAAGCAGCATCCTTGCCTCCTTTTCCGCTTCGCTGCGGCTTATCCCAAGTACTTTCATGGGCGCAAGGATTACGTTTTCAATAACGCTCAAATGCGAAAACAGATTAAACTGCTGATAAACCATTCCCATTTTTCTGCGAATGGCATCGATATTACTCTTTTTATCAAGTATGTTTTCTCCATCTATGTAAATATCGCCTTTATCCGGAGTTATGAGCCTGTTCATGCATCGAAGAAGCGTGCTCTTGCCGCAGCCTGAACCGCCTATTATAACAACTGACTCACCTTTTTTTATCTCAAGGCTGACATTTTCCAAAACGGGTCCGTCTCCGAAATCCTTTGTTATATTTTGGATTGAGATCATGCCACTTAACCTCCAGTTTGATTTTATCGTAATGCGTTTATAAGGAACCTGATTCGCTACTTCCTCATTAACGCAGTAACACTTTGCGTTTCTTATCAGAAGGGGGCTTTAAGTCACTCCTGATACTTGTAAGCTTCTCCCCTGCTTAAAGCTGGCGCTTTTGGAGCGGGGCATTACTTACACTGCGTTCAAGCGCTCTAAATATAAGCTTTACCAATCCCCCGATAACAAAATATATAACTGCCACCGTAATCAAGCCAAAAAATGCATCCAGCGTACGACTGGTTACGATAGAGGCTGCTCTTGTCAGATCCACCACCGCAAGATATCCAACCACTGAAGTCTCCTGCATTGTGGCTATAAACTGATTCTTATAAACCGGAAGAGCTTTCTTTACCGCCTGCGGAAGAGCCACATAGGCAAATGCCTGAAAACGCGTCATTCCAAGCGTCCTGGCTGCCTCAATCTCCCCTTTTGATACTGCATCAAGAGCAGTATCAAAAATTACCGAAAGATACGATCCGGCTTTTAAGGTAAGTCCTACTATTACGCCCCCTATGACCGGCAGCGCAGTTTGTCCGAATACAATATAGACTAAAAGCATCAGCAAAACCAGTGTCGGCATCTCCATAAACACAGTGCGTATCGCCCATACTATTTTTTTTAGTTTATTACTCTTAGAGCGATTGGCCGCGCACAAGATACATCCGAATGCAGTGCCGATCAAAAAGCTGCAAAATGTAAGCAGTAATGTAATCTTCAATCCGTCTACAAAAAAAAGATATCTATCATCTATAATAAATGTTTCATTTATTTTTCTCCACAAGATACTCATTATTACCCCCTTCGCTTTGTAGCTTCCAAAATCATTTACAGATACACCATTTTATTATATATCCCCCATATTAACACTTATATTATTCTTTGTTTTTTGTATAAGGTAAATCGAAGACTCATCTATACTGTCGCTGGCATTAAGTCCATAAAACTCTGCATCCTTCCGATATATGTCACAAACATATCCTGCAGCAATGTCATATTCCCCATAAAACAATCCCACCAACATATCGTCAAAATTTGTCGACGTAAATTCAAGGCGATAGTTTTTTTCATTGGCAAAGCGCTTTATAGCCTCAACATCAAACCCTGTGGGCGTTTTCTCACCCGGCATGTCAAATGTTCTGGGAAAAGCCTCCGCATCAACTGCTACGCGAATTACATCCCCCTTCCCGTTAAGCGGTATATCCGGATCAATGTAATTTTCTCCATCAAACTCTTCTTTTCTCCTTAAAAAATCTTCGTATTCATCCGTTTTTTTGTACTCTTTTAGGAACTCATTGAATTCTTTTTTAAGTTCTTCGCAGTCCGGAGCAAGATATATCATATACCCCACTTTACCCAACGCCGGCTCAACATTTGTAAGACCATCGCTTTTTGCTTCCATCAATCTCCATGTAAGATCATCCACTGCCATAACATCAATTTTGTTATAGCTAAGCGCTATTATCATATCTCCGATAGTATCATACCGATATAAATCTATATCTTTCCTTAAGCTAAGATAATAATCTGTCTCCCATGCAAGAATTACGCCGACTTTGAGCCCGTTTACATCTTCGACATTTGTAATTGGTTCATACTCCCACTTAGAAGAAGCACATCCGCCAAGAAAAATGACAGCACATATTATTGAAAACCAATAGAATACATATTTCATTTTTCGCCCCTCCCCGTAAAATGGCCAATGCTGCAACATCACAACCCATTTTTATAATTAACGCCGCGCTTTACTTTGATACTTTTCTAATATTTTATATCGCAAATTATATTAACAAATCGCTTTATTGTATTAATAATAGCCGAAACTATAATTGCAATCAACCAACTTTTTATTAGGCTAATTTAGCAAGAAGTATGCTGTGAATCGTGCAGCGAATAACACGTGCTTCTGAGTTAGATAAAAAATCGCTAAAGCTATGCATCCCTAAATGGCATTTTTGGCTTTTGGGATGCATACTTTTCGAGCTTGTCTCTTTGCTATGCATCCCCAAATGGCATTTTTGACTTTTGGGATGCATTCTCTTTGAACTTGTATCTTTGCTATGCATCCCTAAACGACATTTTTGGCTTTTGGGATGCATTCTTTTTGAGCTTGTATCTTTGCTATGCATCCCTAAATGGCATTTTTGACTTTTGGGATGCATACTTTTCGAACCTGTATCTTTGCTATGCATCCCTAAATGGCATTTTTGGCTTTTGGGATGCATACTCTTTGAACTTGTATCTTTGCTATGCATCCCCAAATGGCATTTTTGACTTTTGGGATGCATACTCTTTGAACTTGTATCTTTGCTATGCATCCCCAAACGACATTTTTGGCTTTTGGGATGCATTCTCTTTGAACTACTCTTGCATTGACGAATGTTGATAAGATGACAATAACTCAGTTGGATACAAATACGGCAACAATTACAAAGAATGGAACATCTTCAGCTCAGATTGCATACTCAGGCTTGACATTGGCTGCCAGCGGCACGACTGTATTTGGAAAAGTTCATGTATCTATTACGGATGGAACAACAACAGTTGAAAAAGATATTATATTAGCGGTTACGTTACCGTAGTCAATATGATATGGTTTTAATCAGGGGGAGGCCGTACGGTCTTCCCTTGGTTATTTTATGAAAAAGGAAGAAAATGAAGATAGCAGAATAGTTGTGAAAAATAACAGTGATGAGTCAGTGGGAAGAGGAGGATACTCATGCCGGAGCAGCCACATTTAAATTGCGCTACCGAGCAAAGAAGAATAAAAATAGTTAATAACTATATAGTTCACGCAGACAATTGCATCGTTTAATATGGTGGCCGGACTGTTCGAAGCGATGCAAATAACAGAATAATAGCTGATAAATATTACCAATTCTCGTGTGAATCGAAAACAAACAAAAATGATAAATATGTGATTTTATGCGGTTCTGGTGCAGCGCGTCATCTGTGTCAATTAATAAACCAACCTCTGCCACCTGCGTTCAATCCCTTTATTGGCGATGAAGAGTGCAAAAATCGAAATATAAAAAAAGATAAAAACAATAGCGAGAGAGATAATACAGTTTGTAACCCTTTGCGAAGAAAATTGTATTATGCTGTTCAATTATTTATTACTCGTTATCAGGAAACACTTAAGCCAGGTACAAAAATATTTAAAATACGGGAGAGTTTGTGTGACGAAAAAAATATAGAAATCATTCCGCACTATTTGCTCTAAAATCGATTCAAAGGGCTTGCCAATGTCCCATCTATGTTATGTATGCGTGTAGAATTGGATTGTGAGGGTATAAGAAAAGCACCTCAGTGAGGTGAGCTTGTTAATCAGTGCGACTTATCTTCCAAACTATGTCTGACCGTCTGCAAAATCACATCATTGCCGTTAATCTCGTAGACAATCATATACTGTCCTTCTGGAATCCATTTGAATCCCATATTTGCATAACGCCCCTTGGTCAAATCGACTCCGCGATCTGGAAACATATTTAATGATGCAATAGCGCGGTATATTCGATCTACTAACTTCATTGCATCTCCCGGATTTTCTTTCTCTACAGCAATATAATGATATATTTCGTCAATACGATCGTGAGCCGGCTGAGGGATCACTACGTTAAAATCCATACTTCTCTCTCAATCTCGTATAAGACTCTTCCACTGAAAGCATTTCACACCCACTTGCAAT
>CAJOPM010000140.1 GCA_905236225.1 uncultured Eubacterium sp. | reverse complement strand
CAGGAATATCCGCTTGTCAGAGTGTGTATTAATATGACTACGATAACGTTTTGTCTGTATTTAGTAGCGCTTTTTAGCAGCGGAATGGCAGTGGGAAGGGCACTTGCCTATTTTGAAATATACAACATAATTACATTGCCATGGCTGATAAAACAGGTATTTGAAAAAAACAGCAGTAGATTTGTGGCGATAGTTTGTATAATCGCATACATTATATTTTTCTATTTTCAGATGGTGGTTGCATGGAGCTCTCTTGGATATGAAAGCGACATACTAAACCTGTATTTGTAGAAAGGATTTATATGGAACCTAAAATCAGCATCATAATTCCTGTATATAATACGGAGAAATATTTAAGACAATGTATAGATAGCGTAGTAAGCCAGACCTATCCGAATAAAGAGATAGTATTAGTGGATGATGGCTCGCTTGATTCAAGCCCAAAGATATGTGATGAGTATGCAGACAATTATGAATATATAAATGTTATTCACAAGAAGAACGGCGGACTTTCGGATGCGAGAAATGCAGGAATAAAAAAAGCCGGCGGAGACTATATTATGTTTCTGGACAGTGATGATTACTGGGACAATAAGGAGGGATTGGCTCATCTTGTTAAGGTGATTTTAAGAGAACGTCCCGATGTGCTTAGTTTTCATTATCGCTATTACTTTGAGGATACAAATAGTTATAAAAATGCCTTTATGGGAGTCTCACAGCAAGAGTTTGAAAATATTTACGATTGCAGCGATCAGTTTAATTATCTTATTAGTAAAGAGCAGTACATTGCTTCGGCGTGTAATAAGATTATAGATAGAAAACTGTTTGATAATAACGAACTTGAATTTGTAAAAGATGTCTTATCAGAAGACGTAGAGTGGTGTGCGCGCCTAGCCTTGCGTGCAAGCTCATTTGGCATAAGTAATGAAGATATGTATGTTTACAGACAAAGAAAAAGTTCTATTACGCATACGCTTACGATGAAGAATTTAAATGACTTAAAGGATAGCATAGTAAAATGTGCGGGCTATGCAAATGGACTAGATAGTGCGTTTAAAGAAGCATATCTTAACTATGTGGCATATCAGTATGCGGTATTTTTTGTAAGTTGCGGTTATGTCAAAGATAAAGAAAAGAAAGAGATTATCAACCGGCTTAGACCATATGCTTATTTGCTTAATTATAATGCGTCCCCAAAGGTTAAAAAAATGAGTATGATATATAAAATGTTTGGATACGGGGGGCTGCAGGCTGTCGGAAATTTATACTCAAAGATAAGGAAAGATTGATATGTCTCAAAAAAAGACTTTAACTATATTTACGCCGTCATATAACAGAGCCGATTTGCTTTTGCGAGCATACGAAGCACTTCAGGGGCAAAGCTTAAAAGATTTTATATGGATGATAATTGATGATGGCTCTACGGATAATACGGAGCAAGTAGTTAAGCCGTGGCTGTCAAATGATGAATTTGAGGTGCGCTATATAAAAAAGGAAAATGGCGGACTGTATACAGGCTATAATAAGGCGATAGAGCTTGCGGATACGGAGCTTATGGTCTGTATAGATTCAGATGATTATATGCCGCCTGATGCCGTTGAAAAGATAATATCCTTTTGGAAAAAATACGGATCGGATGAGTATGCCGGAATTGTAGGCCTTGATTGTGATTTAGACGGCAACATAATAGGAGATCGTTTGCCCGATATTAAGAGTGTTAATCTTATAGATCTTCTATGCGGCAAGTACAATATTGTAAACGGTGACAGAACTAATGTTGTAAGAACCAAATTATATAAAGAAGTTGCTCCGATGATAGGATTTGAGGGAGAGAAGAACTTTAATCCACATTATATGCATCTTATGATCAGCAAAAAATATGATTTTTTGGTTCTTAACGAAAATCTGCGATTTGTAGAGTATCAGCCGGGAGGACTTAGCGATACCATGTGGAAACAATACTTAAGCAGTCCTAAGAGCTTTGCAAAGACCAGAATACTCTACTTAGAATTTGAGAATACACCGTTATCATTTAAAATACGCAACAGCATTCACTATGTTTCAAGTATTATCATTGCAGGAGAGTGTGTTGAAGGGTTTAAGAAATGCCCAAGGAAAGGCTGCTTTTTGGTGGCTTTTTTACCCGGAGTATTGCTTAGCATCATAACAAAGAGACGGGGAAAATAAATGAAAAAGATAAAAATATTGTTTCTGATTCACAATTTAAAACATGGTGGCGCTGAAAAAGTGCTTGTAAATCTTGTTAACAATATGGATGAGAACAGATTTGATATAACAGTTATGACAATATTTGATGTAGGGGTTAACAAGCAGTTCTTAAATAAAAATATAGGCTATAAGAGTATATTTTCGCGAGAGTTTAGAGCCTCAAGTCAGATTCTTAAGTTGTTTAGCCCGCAAAGGCTTTACAAAAAATACATTAAAGAAGACTATGACGTGATTGTGGCATACCTTGAAGGGACATGCACAAGAATAATAGGCGGATGCGATAAGAGCGGCACGGTAAAAATCGGATGGAGACATATAGCAGAGACAAATAATGAATTTATCTATACTTACAGAAGCAAAAAAGAAGCATTAGAGATATACAATAATCTTGACTTTGTAGCATGCGTATCTGAAGATGTTAAGAAAAATTTCATAGAGCTTAGCGGCTTTGATGTAAATAAAACTCAGGTTTTATACAATACCAACGAAACTGATAAAATTAAAGAATTGGCAGAAGTTAAGGTCGAGAAAGAAGAGTTTAACTATGATGGAATAAAGATAATCGGCGTAGCAAAGATAAGAGCCAGAAAAGGATTTTTTAGACTTGCAAGAGTGCATAAGAAGCTGATATCTGAAGGCTACAGGTATAAAATATATCTGCTTGGAGAGGGAGAAGAAAAAAAGGAAATAGAAGATTATTTAAGAGCTAATAATTTATCTGACAGTTTTATATTTTTAGGATATGATACAAATCCCTATAAATACGTCTCTAAGTGCGATTTGTTTGTTTGTTCGTCCTTTGAAGAAGGATTTTCAACCGCAGCAACTGAAGCGTTAATTGTAGGGACACCGGTATTGACTACTCTTTGTGCAGGTATGAAAGAGATGCTCGGAGAAAATGATGAGTACGGTGTAATTGTAGAAAACAGCGAAGAAGGAATTTATTTAGGGCTTAAGAAATTCTTAGATAATACAGAATTGCTTAGTCATTACAAACAACAGTCTTTAATAAGGAGTGAGATGTTCTCCTGTGATAAAACAGTAAAGGCTGTTGAGGATAAGATAATAGAGCTTTATAAGAAAAAGCAGGTGGGAAGATAGACATGGGAAGATTAAAAGAATTTGTATACAGGCTTAGGGGTGAGTATACAACTGAAAAGCTGATTTCAATGGGGATGAAAGTAGGTTCGAATTTCGGACGACTAAACCAAGTGATATTAGATCCGTCGCATTGTCATCTTATTAAAATCGGAGATGATGTGACAATGGCGCCCAGGGTACATGTACTTTGCCATGATGCAAGCACAAAGCAGCATTTAGGATTTACCAAGATAGGAAGAGTTAATATTGGAAATAGGGTGTTTATTGGAGCGCAGAGTGTAATTCTTCCGGGGGTGAATATCGGTGATGATGTAATAGTAGGAGCTGCAAGCGTTGTGACGCATGATATTCCTGAAGGAATGGTAGTAGCAGGTAATCCGGCAAAGGTAATTTGTACGACAAAAGAATATTTAGATAGGCATAAAAATCAAATGAAGGATGCGCCCATTTACGACGAATCATATACCTTAAGAGGAAACGTTACCATGGAAAAGAGGCAGCAGCAGGTAGAAGAGCTTGAAGGTAAAATCGGTTATATTGACTGATGAGGAGATAATATGAAACCGTTAATTAGTGTGATT
Organism: uncultured Eubacterium sp.; assembly: GCA_905236225.1. Taxonomy (GTDB): domain Bacteria; phylum Bacillota; class Clostridia; order Lachnospirales; family Lachnospiraceae; genus Eubacterium_C. Next base: position 8,730 of record CAJOPM010000140.1, on the reverse strand, counting down.
GTTCCGGCATATAATGTAGCCCCTTATATTGAAAAATCGATAAATAGCATAAAAAGCCAAAGTTATACCAATATTGAAATAATTATAATAGATGACGGATCTTCTGATAATACACCAGATATAGCAGATAATCTGGCTAAAGATGATGAGAGGATTAAGATTATTCATCAGGCGAACAAAGGAGTATCCGCCGCAAGAAATGCCGGACTTGATATGGCAAAAGGGGAATATATCGGTTTTGTAGATGCAGACGATATGATAGATAGCGATATGTATGAGTTTTTACTTGAAAATGCTATTAAGTATAAGGCTGATATTTCACATTGCGGCTATCAAATGGATTTTCCCAATCGGACTGATTATTATTACAACACAAAGCAGCTGTTGGTGCAAAACAGCAGGGAGGCAGTTGATGCGCTTATTAGGGCGGATATAATTGAGCCCGGTCTTTGTAATAAGCTTTATAAGTCTGAATTATTTAATGATATTAGATTAGATACGGATATAGTAATCAACGAAGATTTACTCCTTAATTATTTTTTGTTTAAGAGGGCAGAGGTGTCTGTGTTTGAAGATATAGCAAAGTATCATTATGTGGTTAGGAAAAGCTCGGCTTCGACCGGAAAGCTTACTATGCATAAATTATCCGATCCGCTTAAGGTTTTGCAAATTATCATGGAAAATGAACAAAGCAACACCGATACGCTAAAGATGGTTGAATACAGATATTTATACACACTGGAAAAAATATGTACTTCAAAGGTAGACTCAGATGAAAATATGATTGCATTTAGGCAGCAATCAAGAACCATTTTAAAAGATATACTGGGAAATAATAAATATATAGGTACTTATACGAAAAGACAATTAAAACAAATGAAGATGGCGGCTTATAAACCTGCTTTATATAACGCAATTCATGGAATATACGCGCATATCAAAGGAACTGATAATAAATACAAGGTATAGAAAATGGGCACATATAATAAAATTGACAATGTTACATACCATATAATTGAAGAGGGAATAATACTTCCCCAAAAAATTATAGGCGACTATCCTATGTGGGGATTAGGCGGGGTGTGTGATAAAGATAATAACTTTATAGAGGCTTCATTTTACGATGGAGGTTGGGCAACATGCGGAGGCAAATATGATTGGCAGAGTGAGGCGGAAGAATATGTTGATTCGTATGCAGTATATATAGGCTTGTTTTTTATGCATTGGGGGCATTTTTTAGTAGATCTTACAGGAAGAATGCATTTTATGCAGGAGAAGGCCTTTAACAAAGATATGAAGGTGGCATATATAGGCGAGCAGAAACCTTGCGGGAACTATCTTGAATTTCTGCATCTTCTTGGGATACAAGATGAACAGCTTTATCAGGTAAATGTACCTACCAGATTTAAAAGAGTTTATCTGCCGGAATGTTCTAATAAGTCCTGTAGCTATTATTCGGCGCAATTCATCAGAACATTTGAAAGTGTAGCAAAAGCTGCCCTAAAGACAGATTGCGACATTAAGAATTATGATCATGTGTATTTTTCGAGACGAGCATTTAATAAAGCAATAGGAACAGAGTTCGGTGAAGAACTGATACAGGAGTGCTTAAAAAGTTGCGGTGATGAGGTGATTTATCCTGAGCAGCTAACGCTTACTCAGCAGATACACATATGGAATCACGCTAAGAGCATTACCTGTATGAACGGAACACTTCCGCTAGGATGTGTATTTGCATATTTAAATAAACCTAAGCTAACAGTGCTTAACAAAACATCGCTGCCACACGAGAATTTGTCGATGTTTTTACAAATGATGGGACAAAAAGCAACGATGGTAGACATATATTCAGAGCCTATAGAGGGATATCCGCAAAATATCGGTGCGGGACCGTTTCTATTTACCATTACGGATGATTTCAGACAATATGTCATAGAAAGAGGCGGGAATATATGTTACTCGCAGGAGCAGATAGATGATGCCTATTCAAAGAATATTAAGGCATATAAGAGGGCTATAAAAGGCGATAAGGAAAAGATGATTATGTGGGCTTCTAAAAATATTCCCTCACCTGTTAAGAAGGTTATTCATAAAGTGCTAAGAAGGTAGAGTTATGGAAGATAATAAGGTATCGATTATAGTTCCGGTATATGCAGTTGAACAGTATATAGAAGAATGTCTTATATCTATTAAAAATCAGACATACCATAATATCGAAATAATTTTAATAGATGATGAATCGCCAGATAGCTGCGGCAGAATTTGTGATGAGTTTGCATTAGATGATGAGCGCTTTTTAGTGATTCATCAAAAAAATACCGGGGCTGCAGGAGCAAGAAACGCAGGGCTTGATATTGCTACGGGCAGTTATATAACTTTTGTGGACAGCGATGATGTCATAGAAGATACGTTTATAGAAACGCTTTTAACAAATCTTGTAAATAGCGGGGCGGATGTAAGTGTATGCGGCTATCAGACTATGTATAAAGACAAAGCTTGTCCGTTTCATTTTAATAATTTAAAAAAAATCTATAGCAAAGAAGAGTATCTGGTTAATTTTGTGAAAGATTACAGCTGCGCTCTGATTTGGAATAAGCTTTTTAAAAAGAGTGTTATATCGGATATCCGATTTGAAAGAGGTCATCAGATAGATGATGAGTTCTTTACATATAAGCTGATCATGAATGCCGATAAGATTGTACAGACGGATAAACTGCTTTATAAATATCGCATAAGAAAACAAAGTCTTATGAACAATCCTCTAAAGGCTAAGATGCGTTTTTATGATCAGATTGATTTTATAGATAAAAGATATGAAAATATAAAAGAACATATGCCGCAAATCAAAGATGAGTTTCTTGAACATATGGCGGATAATTTTATTCAGTTTTTCAGAAGAAGCAACATAGATAAAGAACTTATAGATAAGATAAAAGAATGTATCACAAAATATAAAAAGGATTTTATAAGAGGCAGCTACAATAAAGTGTTAAAATTTTATATTTTTAAATATATGATGATGTCGCCTCAAAAGATTATTACGAAAAGAGACAGAGTTTCAAATACTGTTAATGATCAGGATGATATGTTTGATTAGAGGTAAAGAACTATGAGACGTCTTGCATTAAGAGCGTTGCACCTTATGCAGCGAATATTAAGAGGAATAAAATTATATAAAAATAAAAAACCCCAGTTTGGAAAAAAGGTAGCAAGAGAAATTTTTATAGATGAATTAAAGCCTCACAATAAAACAGAAAGATATATTAAGACAATAGAAGAATACGTAGATGATTATATAAGACCCTTAGCAATGGAGTATGCAAAGCTTGAGTATAAAAGGCCTCAAAAGCTGCAATATAATATTGACCCCCAAAGTGGCCGCGTACCGATTTGGTGCTGTTGGTGGCAGGGTGAAGATAGTATGACACAGGTATCTGAAATTTGCTACAAAAGGCTAAAAGAAGTTATAGACTATGATAAAGCCAGGCTGATTCTTATTACACTTGATAATTATCTTGATTATGTAACGTTCCCTAATCATATTCAAAGTAAGTTTAAGCAGGGTAAAATCACATATACGGAGATGTCAGATATATTAAGAATGGCACTTTTAAGCAAGTATGGCGGATTTTGGATTGACGCAACCGTATATATCAGCGCTGATACGATCAGCGACGATTTTTTAAATCATGATATGTATTGTCAAAAGATGTACGACCCCATAAAGTGGCAAAGAGAAGCTTGTAAAGGACGCTGGTGCGGATTTATGCTTTCGGGCTCTAATCAGTTCCCGCTGTTTAAATTTGTGCTTGAGGCTTTTTATAAATGGTGGTCGGATTATGAGAGCGTAATCGATTATGTGCTTATAGATTATTTTATATTATCAGCTTATAAAATGATTCCGTATGTAAGAGAAGTGATAGATTCTATTCAGGATAATAATACGGATGTATTTGAAATGTATACGCATTTTAATGAGCCGTATTCAGATGAACTCTACAAAAAACTTACAAAAACAACTAAAATGCACAAGCTCACTAACAAAGATGATTTTATTGAATATACTGCCGATGGTAAATTGACGCTCTATGGATTTATTAAGAATAAGGAATTAAATGATGAACAAAGAAAAGGTTAGTATTATTGTGCCGGCATATAATGCATCCGGAACTATCAAAAGATGCATAAGAAGCATTACAGGCGGCATATATACAAATATAGAAATAATAATTATCGAAGATGCATCACCGGATGGAGGGAAATGCTATAAAATCTGTCAGGAATTAGCGGGTGAGGATGATAGAATTTTCCTGTATAAAAATATTGAGAACAAAGGCGTATCATATACCAGAAACAGAGGACTTGAAAATGCAACAGGCAAGTATATTATGTTTGTTGACAGTGACGATTATGTTGAGAAAAATTTTGTGGCACAAGCGGTAGATGTTATTTCAAAAGGCGAAGGTGCATTTGCAATCATGGGATACTTAAATCATGATGAAGTGCATGCGGCAAAGGCTGAAATATTTTTATACAGTAATGATGAAGATGAAAGCAGCTTTAGTATCACAGAAGAAATAATCAATCTCTACGAGGGAAGACTCTTGCAGATGCTTTGGAATAAGATATTTCTAAGAGATATTATAAACGAGCATAATATAAGATTTGATGAAAGCTTAAAGATAGGAGAAGATCTTAGATTTATACTTATGTATCTTGAAAAATATCTGATAGATAACAGTGATAGCGCCAGAGCAGTTAACGCAGTTACATATCATTATTTAAGAGACTCAGATGACTCACTTATGTTTAATTATACGGCAGATGAATATAGCAGCTCGCTTGATAATGCCAGGCTGCTTTATAAGATAGCAAAGCTTAGTGAAGATGAAATAAATCGTAAATTAGAAGAGGATACCAAGAAGCAGGCAGTAATGTGTGCGTATTTTATTATGCATAATCCGCACCTTAATGCGGCGCAGAAGAAAAGTCAGATATTTTCGCTGCCTGATGGAAATAAATTATACAAAGAACAAAAATCAATGTCCAGAAAAGAAAAAATTGCTAAATTAATTCATAGATAGAACAGGGTGTTTTATGGGATTAAGTAAAAGGATTGGAGAACTTAATCAACTTAGAGTTGGCTCCATACTTACATATGTTAATTTAATAATCAGCACGATTATACCGCTTTTATATACTCCTATTATGCTAAGAATCTTAGGACAGGGCGAGTACGGGGTATATAGTCTGTCAAATTCCGTAGTTGGATATTTGGGCTTGCTGACCTTTGGTATGGGTGCGGCCGTAAACAGATATATTACAGAGTACAAGGTAAAGGGAGATAAAGATTTAATGCAGCGATGCATAGGAATGTTTATCGTAATGTATAGCGCCCTGGCAGCTGTTGTATGCGCGCTGGGAGCTATATTACCGCAGTTTGCAGGAGAATTCTTTGGAGAAGGTCTAACTCAAAGTGAAATAGAAAGATTAAAAATACTGATAGTGATTATGGCACTATCTACTGCAGTTTCGTTTCCGACAAGTGTATTTTCATCAATTGTCATTGTGTATGAAAGATATATCTTTCGCAAGATTTTAGACTGCATATTTACTATAGCTGCACCGGTATTTAATCTGATAGTATTATTTGCCGGGATGGCATCTGTCGGGATGGCAATTGTGGCCTTGGTTATGCAGATATTAACAGGCATTATTCTTTGGATTTATTGCAAGAGAAGACTAAGGGTAAGTGCAAGTTTTAAGAATATGCCATTTTATCTGCTTAAAGAAATATGGAAGTTTTCGGCATTTATATTTCTTAGCACTATAGTAGATATGCTTTACTGGGCTACAGATAAGGTCCTTATTGGCGCTATGGTCAGTTCTGTTGCAGTTGCGGTATACAATATCGGAGGTACATTTACATCTATGCTGTCTAATATGTCAGCAGCTATAAGTGGAGTTTTTGGTACCAGAGTTACAACTATGGTTGTAGAAGAGCGGTCAACAAGTGAGCTTAGCGAGCTGCTTATTCGTATAGGCAGACTTCAATACCTTATCGTTTCGCTTGTGTTATCAGGATATATAGTATTTGGCAGGCAGTTTATACTTTTTTGGGCAGGAAAAGGCTATGAAAAAGCATATTATATAGGATTGCTGGTGATGTTGCCGTTGGCCGTGCCGCTTATACAAAATGTTGCATACAACATTATTGTCGCGCAAAAGAGACATCAGTTCAGGGCTATTGTTTATGCAATTATAGCCGTAATTAATGTATTGGCGACTTATCTTACAATTCCAAAATTCGGAATAATAGGGGCAGCCGTATGTACCTGCGCAGCATATGTATTAGGGCAGGGAATTGTTATGAATATTTTTTATTATAAAAAAATAGGACTTAACATACCGATGTTTTGGAAAAATATTATTAAAATGAGCATAATTCCGGCGGTACTATGCATATCGTTTTTGATACTGACATATTTTGCACCTATACAGAGTCTAATAGTATTTATTGTATATATAGTTTTATTTTTGATAATATTTGTGGCATTTACATGGTTTGTAACAATGAATAATTATGAGCAGGGGGTTTTTAAGGATATTCTAAAGAAGCTAATATCCTTTAAAGGAAAATGATGAAAGCTTTTTTACACGCATATGACCATGTCAATTTAGGGGATGATTTATTTATACGAAAAATCACCGCAAGATATAGTCATGTTAAGTTTTATATGTATTCTACAGCTGCAAATGCGCAGATTTACAGTGATATCAAAAATCTTGCAGTTATAGACAAAGATTCAAAAAAATTTAAAATGATGCAAAGACTGCGGCCGTCCTTAGTTGCAAATTATCTTGATAAGCTCAAGAAGCAATGCGATGCTGTGATATATATAGGCGGTTCTATATTTATGGAATATCCGACTTGGGAAAATATAGTAGCTTGGTGGGAGTTTCAATCGGGGCAGTATCCCTTTTATGTTATAGGCGCAAATTTTGGACCATATCAGACAGAGGAATATAAAAATAAAATGGGGACGCAGTTTGCAAAACTTAAGGATATATGCTTTAGAGACAAATATTCATATGAACTGTTTTCAAACAATAATAACAGCAGGTTGGCACCGGATATATTGTTTTCTTTGGCAAAAAAAATAATCAAAGATAAAAAAAGAGAGATAATAATAGCGCCGATAGAATGTGAGAGCAGAGAAGATATCTGTGACAAAAAAGAGGAATATCTAAGACATTTGGCAAAGGCAGCAGATAAATACGCTTCTATGGGATATGCTGTTAATATCGTACCTTTTTGTGTTGATGAAGGAGATGAGAGGGTGGCTATCGACTTATCTGAGATGATAAAATCAGAGGTTAGAATTATTAGCTATAATGGAAAGAATCATCTTGAAATACTTAACTTATTTGAATCAGCCGAGGTTGTGCTTGCCAGCAGATTTCATGCAGCAGTAATAGGACTCTCTTATGGATGTAGGATTTTGCCGATAGTATACAGCAACAAGACAGTTAATATGCTCGAAGATATAGGTTATTTAGGAAACATTTGCGACATTAGAAAAGAAGAGACTTATAAATATATATTAGATGATAATGAGGCAGTGGCTGTTTCAGAGGAATTAATTAAAGAGCTTTCAATAAAGTCAGAAGAGCATTTCAGGCTTTTAGATAAATTGTTTACAAGGAGAGGAGAGAAGAGTAGATGATCAAAGTTTCGGTAATTATCCCTGTGTATAATTCGGGTGATAGCATAAAAGTTACATTAGACAGTATTATTAATCAGAATAATCCGCAATGCGATATTGAGATTATTGCAGTAAATAACGCATCTACAGATGACAGTTTATCTATATTAGAGGAATATTCTAAATGGCACAGTAATATGTTGGTGCTAAATCTAACAGAGGCTTCTGTTTGCAAGGCAAGAAATGCCGGAATTTTAAAAGCTAAAGGTGACTATATAACATTTGTTGATGCAGGCGACTATGTATCAAATATGCTTTATTATGAAGTTAGCAATATGATAGATAAATTTAATCCGGATATTATACACTATGGATGGTCTTATGTAACGAATGATCAAATTATGCCGCCTAAAACATACTCACATGCTAAAAATATTCTTCTGGACAGAGAATATATTAAGAGCAGAGTGCTTCCACAGATGCTTAATCTTCAGGAAAGAAATGAAGATTTTATAGATGATTTTGTGGTGAACAAATTTTACAAGGCGAGTATAATCTCGGATTTTGATATCAAATTTGATGTAAACAGGCGAAAGTGGGAGGATCGGCCTTTCGTAGTGGAATTTTTACGCTATGCTGATAATATCTGTTTCTTAGACGGACCGCTGTATTATTATGTAAGAAGTGAAGGGTCGCTCTCATCAAAATTTGATAACACGATATTTGAAACGATTGTGTGCAATTACAAGCTTTACACGTCATGGTTTGCAGATGAATATAATTTTGAATCAAATTATTCAAATAACTATTGGTTTAACTCGATTTATAATCAAATGCTGGAGCTTATTAAATATACCCGCGATGGAAAAACCGATAAGGATGAGTGCATCGATGTGTTAGGAAAAATATGCGATGATAAGCAGATTGTAAAGTGGTTTGATATGCATACGGGACAAGATGAGTATGAAAGCAGGATAAAAGAGCTTGTGTTAAATAAAGATGCTAAAAAAATATATGAGACGCT
>CAJOPM010000139.1 GCA_905236225.1 uncultured Eubacterium sp. | reverse complement strand
TTCGTTGTAAAGCTTCTGCAATACATTGATAAAAGTATTAAGGCTCTCACGTCCATCTGCTTTATGTGTACACAAGACACAAGAGAATGTATCGTCGCAGTCATAAGGAATCCAGGCAAACTGTCCGCTGTGGTCATTAAGAAAACCGGGAGCCAGGCAGATTCCTTTACCGGAAGCAACGTTCGTAAGTGTTGTGTCATGATCTGGGCTATTAAAATATTCAATCTTATCTGATGAAATAAGCTTTTGCTGAACGGAGCGGAGGAGTGCCGGTGAGCCGCCGCCCACCATAAGAGTGCGGCCATAAATGTCTTCATCGGTAATAAGGTTTTTGTATGCGAGAGGATCATTTTTGTCGCATATTAAATAAATATGGCTTTTAAACAGCTTGTGGACGGAAGTGCCTGCAAGCTGTTTTGTCTGTTCTTCTAAGGCAAATACAATATCAGATTCATTCTTTAGAAAGCTATCCATGCTGTTATCATATTGGAATCGTGGTGTGATCTGAGTGCCTGGTGCTTCTTTCTCAAATTCTCTGATTGCTTCTGGCAGGAAATAAAGAGCTTGCCTAACCATCATACTGATAGTTATATTTTCTTTGTATTTTGCGCTGAAATTTTGCCCTTGTTCAATGGCTCTTTTTAATTCTTCGCGCATATTGGTAAGGAAGGTTACAAACTGCTGACCGGCAGGAGTAAGAGCAGCACCTTTTCCATTTCTTACAAATATTTTAAAACCAACTTCCTCTTCAAGAAGTTTTATCTGATAGGAAAAAGTAGGCTGGCTTACAAACATATTCTCAGCACCTCTTGAAAAGCTTTCCGTACGAGCCAGTTCTATACAATAATCTATCTGCTTTGTTGTCATAATTTGCCTCTGATATTTAAAATCTAAATCAATTATCTAATGTTTCTATTGGATATTATAAGCCTGACGTGAGATAATGTAAACAACAAAGGACATAATCATTTGATAATAACAATAATTTATAGGAAAAAATGGAGGAATTAAAAATGGCAAAAACATTAATAGCATTCTTTTCAAGAGCAGATGAGAATTACTTTGGTGGGGCAATGAGATATGTAAAGGTTGGAAATACAGAAATCGTTGTCAATCAGATGAAGGAATTAATAGATGCCGACTCATTCAAGATAGAGATGTTAAATCCATATTCACCGGTGTACATGACGTGCATTGATGAAGCAAAGAAGGATTTAAGAGAAAATGCTCGCCCGGATCTTACCAATTATTTAGATGGCATTGATGAGTACGATACCATCGTGCTGGCTTATCCAAATTACTTGGGAACATTTCCAATGGCAGTAGCAACATTTTTGGAAAAATACGATTTTACAGGGAAAACAATTCTTCCTCTTTGCACAAATGAAGGAAGTGGGATGGGATCTAGCGAGCGTGATATAAAAAAATATGCAAATGGCGCAGATGTACAAGCCGGTCTTGCAATTACAGGGAGCCAGGCTGCAAATGCCAAAACATCAGTAGAAAAGTGGTTTTTGACTAATGGACTTATGTAATAAAAATCGGAGGGTAAACAAATGGATTATAAAAAAGGTTATGTCTTTGAATTGATGGCTAAGGGAGGCCCGACAGATAATAAAGAGCCTTATTTTATAGATGCAGTTGATGAAATGATGAGAGCCAGAACCTTATGTGCCAAGGCAAATGCATGCATGCCGGATGATCCTTCCTATGTAGGTTACCTGGAAGAGCTTTTCGGCGTAAAGCTTGATGATGTAAGAATTCTTACACCATTTACTTGCGACTTTGGGAATACAGTTAAATTTGGTAAGGGCGTATTTATCAATCATTCAGCAATTTTATCTTCATCAGGTGGAATTGAATTTGAGGACGGAGTAATGGCTGCACCGGGTCTTAGAATTGCAACGATTAATCATGACATGAATGAGCGCCATACAATATATACTTATGGAAAAGTTATTGTAAAGAAAAATGCTTGGATAGGAATGAACGTTACTATCTGCCCGGGCGTAACCATAGGAGAATATGCAGTGGTTGGGGCCGGTGCTGTTGTTACAAAAGACGTACCTGCTTATGCAGTTGTGGGAGGAGTGCCTGCTAAGGTAATTAAGATGCTGGATCCAGCAGAGCAGAAGGAATAATGCTATGGGTGAAGAAGAAAAAGTTGCAGAATTATACAAAGATTATTGGGATTATATGATAGAGAAAAATATAGACGGACTTAGAAATCTTATGGCTTCAGAGTATTGCCTTTATCATATGACCGGTGTAAAGCAGTCTGCTCATGAGTTTTTAAGTGGATTAAAAAATGGTACTTTCAATTATTATTCTGCCATACACGATGATATTATAGTTAGCATTCGTGGTGATGAGGCAACTATGACAGGTAAAAGCAGAGTAGTTGCTGCGGTCTACGGTGGAGGAAAAGGAAGCTGGAGATTGCGGGGAGATTTTACTCTTAAAAAAGATAACGGAAGCTGGAAATTTACAAGCTCTAAAGCATCAACATATTAAGAAGGATCATACAAATGGAAAATATCGTACTAAATAACAAATTAGAGTGCCCGGTAGTGGGAATTGGAACATTTATGCTAACGCCTGCTGAGGCAAAGAATAGAGGGGCTGATTAGTCAAGACTTGCTCGCGAGTCTTGCGCGCCGGATTCGGGGCTGCTTCAGCAGACAAATTCCTGTCCGAATCCGTGCGCATCAAAAGCGGAGCGTTTAACTTAAGTCGGAGCTTGCGACGGAATGCTT
>CAJOPM010000138.1 GCA_905236225.1 uncultured Eubacterium sp. | reverse complement strand
GTTAGCACTACCTCTCCAGCTGCATGTATGTCTACGCTAACCATTCCCTGCTTGATGCTTTCTTGGCTGATTGGATCAAACATACGTATAGAATCTACTTCATCTCCAAAGAATTCTATTCTGATCGGCATATCATAATCTATCGGATAAACATCTAATATTCCGCCCCTAAGCGCATACTGTCCTACTTCTATTACCTCATCGCACCTTTCGTATCCCATTTTATAGAGATTCTTGGCAATTTTTGTAAGATCTGCCTCCTGTGACAGCTTCAGATGTATGTTTTCTGATTTGAATCCTTCATAAGACTCAATCCTATCCATAAGCGCATCAAAGGTGGTAATAAATACACCACCTTCATCATCTGTGATTTTTCTAAGCGCCATCAATCTGTCGGAGCTAATCATTTTGCTCTTTAAATCAGACTGATAAAAAAGCACATCTCTAGCAGGATAGTACATTATGCGGCTGTCAAAAAATGAATATTCCAAGGCGAGCTGTCTTGCCACGGCTTCATTTGAGCATACTATCAATGTATATTTAAATTCTGACCCCAGAGCATAAATCAAGTGGGGTTTTGCCGGCTGTATACATCCTTTAAGCTGCACTATCCCACTTTGCTCAGCGGCACACTTTGCCACGTTTTTTAATGCTGTTATATTACTTAGAGGTTCTAAAAATGCTTTCATTATTTATTCCCGCCGTTGTAACGATTCATCGCCTCATCTATCTTCCCGCACACTATCAAAGCGGCAGCCTCTGCCGCTCTATGTATAGCATCATCTACAAGACTTCTATCATCACTTGAAAATCTTCCAAGTACATGATCTTTAAGATCCCATCCGTCAGGCTTTTTGCCGACTCCGATTTTAATTCTTGAAAAGCCATCGCTGCCACACATTGCAATTATATCTTTGATGCCGTTATGACCACCGGCGCTGCCCTTTCTTCTGATTCTTATATTACCGCAGTCGAGCGAAATATCATCAAAAAGCACTAAAAGGTTGCTGTTTGGATCTACGCCGTAATATGAGAGCACCTCGCTTATGCACTCACCGCTTGCGTTCATATAGGTAAGTGGCTTTATAAGGAGAACTTTTTGACCTTCTATCATTCCTCTTGCGCACATCGCATTGTGGCGCTTTTTATTAAATGTAAGATTATAACACCTTGCTATCTCATCTGCTGCATCAAATCCTACATTGTGCCTGGTCTTATCATATTTGCTTGTAGGGTTTCCAAGCCCGGCTATAACAAACAGATTATCTTGTACTTTTTTCTTAAAAAACATAAAAATTTCCCTTTAAACAGTCTAAAGAGACCGCCTTGCGGCAGCCTCTTTGCAAGTTATACTTTTCGTTAATTGATACTATTTTATTCCTGCGTCTGTGATTCAATCTCTTCTTGATATTTGTCAAGGATGAGCTTTGAGAGACGCTCACGTGTTGCCGAATTAATGGGGTGCGCAATATCGCGATATTCACCGTCTGCTGCTTTTCTTGATGGCATAGCAATGAACATCCCCTTCTCACCTTCGATGACTTTAATGTCATGAACAACAAAATTGTCATCTATGGTTATAGATACTACCGCTTTCATCTTGCCTTCTTTGTCAATCTTTCTGATTCTGATATCTGTTATTTCCATAGTCTTTCCCCTTCCTGTGTGTCTAAACAACTAATCCTAAGATGTCAGAGCAGGTATCTTTCATTTTGCTCACAAATCACCTTTATCTCATCTTCACCGCTGTAGAATGTGTTCGACTTAAGGGTGCCGCGGCTCTCGACAATACAATTATCAATATGGGCGTTATCTCCAATATAAACCCCGTTAAGAATAATAGAATTTCTTATTACACAATTAGATCCTACAAATACCTTCTTAAAGAGAATCGAATTTTCCACTTTACCGTTAATAATACATCCACTAGATATCAGGCTGTTTGAAACCAATGAGCCTTTATTGTATTTTGCCGGCGGATAATCATCTACCCTTGAGTATATATTCGGTTCTTCATTAAAGAAGAAGTTCCTGATGTCTGGATTTAAGAAATCCATATTAGCATTGTAATATGCTTCTATAGATGCTATATTGCTCCAATATGAATCCATCTTGTATCCATATATGTTCTTAAGGTTTTTGTATCTGATTAATATATCATTAACAAAATCGTGTCTTTCTTCTTTGGCACACTGCTCGAGCATTGCTATAAGCTGTCTGCGCCTCATCATATATATTCCTGTGGATATAGTATTCGACGTCGCCACCATAGGCTTTTCTTCAAACTCGTATATCCTGGCGTTCTCATTCATCTTGACTACGCCAAATCTGGATACATCTTCACCTACCGGCATATCTTTTACAACAACTGTAATATCAGCATTCTTCTGAATATGATATTCCAATACCTTATTGAAATCTATCTTGTAGATACAGTCACCGCCTGCTATAACCACATACGGTTCATGCGAGCTCTTCAAAAAGTCAAGGTTTTGATACATAGCATCAGCAGTACCTCTGTACCAAAATCCATTATCCATCGTAATAGTCGGGTTAAATACATACAAGCCGCCTTGTTTACGTCCAAAATCCCACCATTTAGATGAATTAAGATGCTCATTTAAGGAACGTGCATTGTATTGTGCAAGCACCGCTACCTTTGTAATATGTGAATTAGACATATTACTGAGCGTAAAATCAATACATCTGTATCCGCCTCCTACCGGCATCGCTGCAATGGCACGCTTCTTTGTAAGCTCTCCCATGCGATATGAGTTACCTCCGGCAAGAATGATTCCTAATGCTTTCATGATGTCTCACCTGCCTTTATAATACAGCCGCCGCTTCTGAGCGTGCCGTTGTCATAATCTTCTAATACGGTAACTCCGGCTATTGCAGTATTCTTGCCGACAGATATTCCTCTTGGTATTACGGACTCTTCTCCTATTGTGACAAGCCCGTCTGTATAATGTGTCGGGAACTGCTCATTAACAGCCTCTTCGCCAACACCAAGTTTAACTTCATCTTCTATACGAGTATCCTCGGCGATAATACTCTTTTCTATAACGCAATCGTCTCCGATGCGAACATTTTTCATAACTATAGAATTTCTAACAGTGGTTCCCTTGCCGATGTGCACTCCGGCACCGATAACCGATCCATAGACATCTCCGTATATCTCTGATCCTTCTCCTATAATGCATTTGTCTATGCTAGCGCTCTCCCCTATATATTGAGGTGATATAATATCATGGTTCGTATATACCTTCCAATATTCCTCATAAAGGTTAAACTCCGGAACAATGTCTATAAGCTCCATATTAGCCTGCCAATAGGATGAAAGCGTTCCTACGTCTTTCCAATAGCCGTTATATTCGTAAGAATACATTGCGCAATTCTTCTTATGGCAATACGGAATAATATGTTTTCCGAAGTCGCATTCGCTCTGATCGGACAAAGTAAGAAGTGCCTCTCTAAGCAGCGGATAATCAAATATGTAAATACCCATCGATGCCAGATTGCTGCTCGGATGTTCCGGCTTTTCCTCAAACTCTTTTATTTTGTGATTCTCATCCGAGACCACAATGCCAAATCTCGATGCTTCTTCCATCGGTACGGGCATGCACGCAATAGTAACTTCAGATCCTTGCTTCTTGTGGAAATCAAGCATAACCTCGTAATCCATCTTATAAATATGATCGCCGGATAATATAAGCACATAATCCGGTGAGTATGCATCTATAAATGCAAGGTTCTGATAGATAGCATTCGCCGTACCGGTATACCAGTCTGTATTTGACTTGCTCTCATATGGCGGAAGCAACATAACTCCCCCATTGTTACGGTCTAGATCCCACGGGATACCAATACCGATATGAGAATTAAGCTGCAATGGCTGATACTGTGTCAGAACACCTACAGTATCGATACCTGAATTGATACAGTTGCTGAGCGGAAAGTCAATGATACGGTATACTCCTCCAAATGATACCGCCGGCTTGGCTACGTTGGTCGTAAGCACTCCGAGCCTGCTGCCCTGCCCACCGGCAAGCAACATAGCTATCATCTCTTTTTTCTTGTTCATATATCGTCCCCCCTCTGCTGTCAGAATGCCCTAAGAATGGGTCACAGCCGTAAGATATGGCTGATAATGTACCGTGCTTTGTTATTTATAATATTGTATCATAAGTAAAAGTTGAGTAAAAGAAAATTTTAACGCGCTAACGTGATTTAGTTTGACCCGGTAAAGAGGGAGAAAGTAAAGAAAAAGAGAATGCAAAAGCTGCATCCTCTTAAAGTAGCTGGGCTAGCAGGATTCGAACCTGCGCATCCAGGAGTCAAAGTCCTGTGCCTTACCGCTTGGCGATAGCCCAAAAAAGCGGCGATACCATCGCCGCTTAACGTGCCCGAAGGGATTCGAACCCCCGACCCACGGCTTAGAAGGCCGTTGCTCTATCCAGCTGAGCTACGGGCACATATTAACCGAATGATTCGGTAAGGGTGGATAAAGGGATTCGAACCCTTGGCCTCCAGAGCCACAATCTGGCGCGCTAACCAACTGCGCTATACCCACCATGGTAAACCAAATGGTTTGAAAAAAGCGGGTGATGGGAATCGAACCCACGTATCTAGCTTGGAAGGCTAGTGTTCTACCATTGAACTACACCCGCATAAACAGTTATCTAATTAATCGTGAACCAAAATCGGGGTGACAGGATTCGAACCTGCGACCTCCTGGTCCCAAACCAGGCGCTCTAGCCAAGCTGAGCCACACCCCGGCTTACGACACTTTGCATATTATATTACAGCCATAAGCAGATGTCAACAATTTTTTTAAATTTTCTCAAGAACATT
>CAJOPM010000137.1 GCA_905236225.1 uncultured Eubacterium sp. | reverse complement strand
TTTCGGCCTTTTCAATCATTCGCTTAGAACGTTCCTCTGACTCGATTGCCATCTGCTGAGCCTCTTTGGTCGCACGCTCTCTTGCGCTCCTAACGATCTGCATAGATTCATCCTTAGCCGTCTTTATGGTTTCTTCGTAATGAGCTTTGAGCTCATCGGCCTCTTCATTGGTGCGACGCGCCTCATCAAGCTGGCCTTTTACAAGCTCTTCTCTTTCCTTTATAATCTTGGCAATCGGCTTGAACAATACTGCTCTTACCAGGACAAAGAATATGATGATGTTTATAATCGTCCATATTAGATTTGAATCTATCTTGAGCATAAACTCACTCCTTTATTCTCTCCTTATGAAAGGAACAGTATAAGAATTGCTACTACAAGTCCATAAATAGCTGTTGCCTCTGCAAGCGCACAACCTAAGATAAGGTTTTTCGATATCTTGCTCTCTGCCTCAGGCTGTCTTGCTATAGCCTCTACGGCTTTTGCTGTTGCCAATCCGATTCCAATTCCTGCTCCTGCTCCTGAAAGTGCTGCTATTCCAGCTCCTAATGCTATCATAATTTACCTCCAAAATTAATTCTAATTTTAATAATTATTCGTCTGCTACCATTTCTCTAATATAGAGTGATGTTAAAAATACAAATACATAAGCCTGTATCAGTCCGTCAAAGATATCGAAGTACAGACTGGCCGCTACCGGCACTGCAATTGGCACTACTATCTTAATAAGCTCCATAATTATAAATGCTCCTAAGACATTACCAAACAATCGCAAGCACAGCGAAAACGGCCTAATAAATATCTCAAGAATATTAATCGGCGTGATAATCACTACCGGCTGTGTAAAGCTTTTAAGCCAACCCTTAAGCCCTAATTTGTGAATGCCCGAGTACTCTATCAGTATAATACTCATAACTGCCAAGGCTATCGTGACATTCAAGTCTTTAGTAGGCGGCTTAAATCCAAATATTCCCAAGATATTAGCAGTTCCAAGATACAACGCCACCGACATCAGGTAGGGTATATATCGTCTGCCGTTCTTACCGATGATCTCATCAAAAACCCCATACAGCTTTGTATAACATACCTCGAGTATCAGTTGTCTCTTTGAGGGATTTTCAACCCTAAGATTTCTCGTAAGGATGAACCCTACTATAATCCAAAAAGCCATAATACCCCATGTTATTACAACCGATTCATTAATCCCGAGGCCGCCTAATATAGGCAAGTTAAATACTTCATTAACACTAAGCTGATCTGTAAGATCACTAATGAGCTCTTCTATATCTCTCACCTCCTAAATATGTAATTTTTCATAACTCATTTTCTTGAGTATTTCTTTATTATATCACATTTAGAGCGCTTTCAACCCCTTATCTCTACATTAAATCCGACATTTATACAAAGCGAAAGGCGAAGCATTTATCTATGCTTCGCCTCTTATTTAATCGCCATTCTTATGCTTTTACTCTTTTTCTTTTTACTATCAACATGTAGCCGCCAACTGCCGCTAATATTATTACTATCAGGTATCTTATGTCAAATCCGTCTGCTGTTGAAGGTGTACCGTCAAGCACATGTATTCCTTCGGAAAGTCCTACATAATTGGAGCAGTGCGTCTGACTTACTATCAAATATCCATCATCAGAAACCGTTCCGTATGATATGTTCTCAAGATCTCCATCCTCACAGTTGTAATAGTAGAGGGTGTCTCCTGCATACTTGGTACCTATCGGCACATATACATATCCAACAGCCGGAAGCAATCCCTTGTAGTAGAATTTAAGCTCAAATGCGAAATTCCTGGGTGTGATATCCGATGCATCCACGGTTCTCTTGGCATATTTTAGTATGAGATTTATTCTCATATCATATTCATCTTTGCCATCTACCAAATTCATAGAACCTTTGGCAAACTTTAAGCACACGCCATCTTCTGTCTCAAAACTGATATTATATTCACTATTCTTGTCAATTATATCTCGCATCTGACTCTTGGTAAATGGATTATCATCATCCATCACATAATATGTCTTGGTCGGTATGCTTTCATCTATGCCCTGTGTCTGAGCCAAAGATGCGGCTTCACTTCCTGTTTGCGATGAACCATCTACTATATAATAAGTATTTCCGCCGCTTGATGTTGAGCCCGACGAAGATGACCTATTTGAATCAGATGAATCATTATTTGATCCGGACGAACCCGAATCCGTTGACTCAAACGGTATGGAATTTGAATTTGCATATGTCTGCGCTGCAGAATTCGTCTTTCCTTTTATCAAGGATACGCTCCAGCCGGACTGTCCGCCGATGCTTGTTACGCTGGATGGAATTGTAATTGTATTAACCGAGCTTGATGAAAAAGCTCCGCTTTCTATGGTCTTAACAGATGAAGGCAGTATAACGCTTGACATCGAGCATCCTGACACTGCACCTGATCCAATCTTCTTTGTTCCGGATTTTACCGATAAGGAAGTCTTGCCTCTTGGCACATATACTAATGTAGAGCCGGAATATACGCATCCGTCTGATGAAGAATAACTTCCCGAGCAGCTTATCGATGTAAGATTAGAGCATCCCGAGAATGCGCTAAAATCAATCGATGATACCGATCCTAGCGATACGCTTCGCAAATTACCGCAGTTTGCAAATGCAGATGCCGGCAGTGCCGATACTCCCGACGGAAGCGTAAAGCTTGTTATCGCCGAGCATCCCGCAAGTATTGATGAGGGGAAACTCGATGATGAATAACTTACCGAGGTGAGAGAATCACAGTTTGATAATGCTCCCGCTCCTACTGACGTAACCGATGATGGTATATTGATCGATCTTAGATTAGAACAATCTGCAAATGCAGATGCGCCTATCGATTTGACCGAGGATGGTATCGATATACTCGTCACAGAGCCGTCTCCCTGAAAAGCTCCGCCGGCTATTGCCGTAACCGATGATGGTATCGATATGCTTCCGCCATGTCCCGTATATCCGGTAAGTGTTCCGGACTCGATTACAAATCCATTCTTAGAAGCTGTATCTTCTTCTGAGTCTGAATCTGACTTCTTTGAATTGCTAGAAGATGTCTCGCTTTGCTTTTTCTTCTTTTTCTTTTTTTTGCTTTTGTCTTTGCCTGAAGAAGAGTCGGATCCTCCAATCTCTTCAGTACCCACCGTTGCGTAAGATGATATCGTAGGAACAGCGAATACAAAGGCAAGAGCGCAAACCATAATGATTGCTATAAGTTTTTTCTTGCTTCCATTCATAAAACCTACCCCTTTTTGGCAATCACGAACATTCTGCCATCTTCGACGTAGCTGTTACACGTAGATAACGTAAGCAACTCATCTCCATAGGAAACATCCATGTCGCCGCAAACTATTAGTTTGTTAAGTTTTGATATAATTTTATTGAATTCCTCTTCGTTCTCAGCGTCAAGGAAATCATAATATCTAAATGTATCCTCATCCTGGTAGCTTACCTGCGAGAGCCCTGCACCTACTACTGTATACGTAGCCTTCTCGTAAATAGTATCAAATGTAATGGTTTGATGCTCGTTGTAGTAATCCTCTTCAAGATACTGCTTTAAGGTACCGAACATCTTGCCGCTTCTCATATTATGTCCATAAATGATGAGGTTATCATCCCTGTTTGTGGCAAATGAATTCCTGCCGTCTAAGAACAGGGAACCGTTGTTGTCTCTTTTTTTATTGAAATTATGTTTCAAATAGTAGGTATTATCATCCTCTATCTGCATAACAGGATAATTAATCTGTGTTCCTTCAATTTCCAGCCATCCGACCAGGTCGTTATTCTGATCGTAGAGCTCCTCAAATTCAGGAAGTATGCTAAGAGATGTTGTCTGCGGCAAAACCTCCTGCGATGATGCTATCTCCTGCGAATCACCCTGTGCATTCGCATCCTGTTCTTCACTCGTAATATCGTCTTCTATAGGAGAGCTGTAGTCTGAAGCATATTCCTGCTGTGCCTCCTGCCTCATGCTCTGAAGTTCTTCAAGCTCTTTGGCATTGCCACTGCTTCTTATCTGCTGCACGGTAAATATAATCGCACATACTATTGCCGCCGCTATAAGCGCATAACCTATAAATGTTCTCGCTTTAGAATTCTGCGGCTCTCCTAAGCTATTCTCATACTCCTTTATGGTAAGCTTTCTGGAATTATCTGCCACTATATCTGAGACGTAGCAGAAAAAACCATTGCCGACCTTTCCTTTAAACGTGATTTTATTTTGCCTAAGAAGCTTGTAAAGTCGCAAGGATGCGTCCGCATCATATATATCAACTTCATGGATGATGCTTTTTATTTTCTTAACATCATCCAATCCGTCGAGATATTCTTCATAAGTATCAAATTCATACTGTCCTATGCTATACTTCTCTTTCATCCTTGCTTAATTTTAATGCATAAGCCGCTATTTAGCAAGCTGTATCGCCTTTTAATTAACGTAAACGGACATCGCCGATGATGCATTACTGTCATATGTACTTCCGTTTACTGTTTTGTATGCACGAATCTTAATGTATTTAGTTTTTCCGGAATAATTAGCACTCTTAATATTTGCTGCCGTTTTCGAGCCTGATCTTATTGTCGATACCAGTTTGTAATTTCCGCTCTTCGAGCTTGCCATATAAATCTTGTATCCATCTGCCGAAACCTTACTCCAGGTTACTCTTATTTTTCCTCTCGCCGTAGAGCTTACATTCTTCAGCGAAGGAGCCTGCGGTCTTGTAGCTGTCGTTTTTATTTCTGAAAACTCGCCATAGGCTTTTCCTGAGCTTTGTTTTACAAACGCCCTTACCTGAAGATCATATCCCTTAGCCGCCTTAAGATTGCTAAGTGTAATACTTGTCTTTCCTGTTATAGTGCCAAGCTTTCTTGTAGCTTTTTCATTCCATACTTCATATCCGTCAGCACTCTTTACTTTGTTCCATTTTAGTGTGAGCGTCTTATCTGTACTCTTTGATACCTTAACTCCTTCTACCTGCGCTAATACAATCTTAAATGTAATGTATTTTGTTCCTGAGTAGTTTCCGTTTCCTTTTACGGTAATCGTTGCCGTTCCTACTGCCTTGTTGTCGGCGTAATTGATTGTATAGTCGTCTCCTTTAACGAGCTTGGTATTATCATTTTTTATTGTCACGCTCGGTGTCTTCGTCTTGCCGTTATATACTACATTTGACACATCAGAAAATGAAAGCGTGTTTATATTTTTGCTAATAATCTTGAAAGATACGGTCTGCGCGCCGGTATAGTTTCCTATTCCGGTTACAGTAATCTTGCCCACATAGTTTGCCGTGCTTACTTCAATGTTGTTTGCATAACTTACCGTATAATCTACGCCCTTAGTAAGCTCGACTCCGCTGTTTTCTACCGTTACATCCGGTTTTATTTCGCTTCCGGTATATGTGTACTTAGTCGAATATCCAAGCACCGATAT
>CAJOPM010000136.1 GCA_905236225.1 uncultured Eubacterium sp. | reverse complement strand
TTTAGGGTAACCCCGACTGAGACCAGTTTGTTATAACCCCTACCTTCGCTACGCTTAGAGGAAGGGGGCTTATCCGACTGAGATAAATTAGTATCTTTCTTTAAGGCCAAAGAAGAATTTTTCTTTCATGGGAGTATCTATTATCCTAACTGGCTTTAGCTGATTAGGTGATGTTCCCTTCATTATCATCATATCTCGATATAACTGATAAGTCTGCTGCTGCAAAAATACCAGTTCCGTCTTTCCTAATATGCCGGTTCTTACCTTGTCACCATACGAAGGATTAGCCTGCATCAGCTTTTCTTCTATAATTGTGCGATACTTCTCAATATCTTCTTTGTTAACTATTTCTTGCGGTTCCATTAATACTACATAATGCCCCGGCTCAGTATCTGCATCTGCATATACGCTGTAATCTGCAATCGTAAGCTCAGTGTCCTTAATGAACTGCTCAACAGACCATCTTAAGGCCTCTTCATTTGTCTTTTCACCCGCTATGGAAAGCAACTGAGACTTCCTATATACAAACTGTATAAGAGGCGCCTGATTATAAAAACCGGTTACACGAATTACATCCTTTAACTTATATCTATAGAATCCTGAGATATTAGTGACTACAATCTCATAGTCTTCTCCTATCTCTAACTCTTCCATAGTCACCGTACTTTCCTCATCATCCGAGTTCATAGGAATAAACTCATAAAATCCGCCTTCCGGCACTAGTACATATGAATCATCTCCGCTTCTTCTGCAAACGGCAATAAAAGCCTCACTTGCAGCATAGCAAAGATTATCAAACGGAATGTTCTTTCCGGTATATCTGCGCATCTTCCTGGTATAAGTAAAGAAACCTCCGGTACCTATAGCACCCACATAAAATACCTTTGGCCATATTCTTGGAATAATTGGTGTATCAAAGCCTTTCTTAAACTCTGCTCTAAGTTCCATCGCCCTTTGCTTATCAGCTTTGATCAGAGCTTCAAGTTCACTTCTTATCTGCCCCGGTATATCTATAGATGCATCTATTTCCCCATGCTCTATATTGTCACAGAGCATTTCCCAGTTTTCTTTTATATAGTCCATAATATCGACAAGCCCGGTCATAAATGAAGAATCAAAATATGCCAAATCTCTTTCTGCTAACGCAAACAGAGCTTTCATATATTTTCCATTCATCTCGCAAGGAGGGCAGCATACAGTCCAAGGCGTTGTAGATATATGACCCACTAAGTTTTTAACAGGTTTTAACAAAGTGGCCGATATCGCGCCCTTAGGAACGCCATGCTTTGTCTCCATCATTTTAAGCTCTATATTGTTTAAGCCTTTTCCCGGTGGAACCTTGCTGCCGGTCGTATTTCTATAATATTCATCCATTACTCCGAATAACATAGCCGTACCATACTTAGAATAGATATCAAGCTGCTCTTGCGAAACGGGAATGTGTTTTGGGACTCCTACACTACCGCTGCTTAGCGCGTAATGTTTTGGTTCCTCGGCCGTAAGAAGATTCTTCTCATTATCTTCTACCATTCTCTTAATATATGGTTGATAGTCATCATACTCTGAAAACGGGACCTTTTTTTTGTAATCTTCTATGGTATGAATATTGGCAAAATCATGTTTTTTACCATATTCCGTCTCTTTATTCTTATCAAGTAATTTAAATAACAGTTCCTCGCTTATTGCTTCCGCTCTTCTGCTGTTTGCATCTATATCGCGAAGCGATTCTTTTCCTTTTTTTACCATAGTATTATAAACTATGTTTGTCATTATATTTCCCAAATCCAGCCTTCTTTGTACCCCCCCCACATTTTTTAGGGGAAGAGGATTTATACGACATTTACTTTTATCTTAAAGCTTACCCCATTAACTTTTAAAGTGATTTTTGCGTCACCTTTTTTTAGTCCTTTAATCTTAACAGTCTCTGCATCCTTTTTAGAAGTAACCTTAGCTACCTTTGCTTTTGAGCTTGCATAAGAATTTTTTACTCCGTTTGCTTTTCCTTTTATTTTAATCGTAAGAGTCTTGCCCTTTTTAATTTTATATGTCTTAGATGCCTTAAAAGCAGCGCCATTCACTTTGATGGTCGGATTTGTTGTAACTTTTACTTTGCATTTAAGCTTAGTTCCGTCATCAAGTGTTGCTGTTATCGTAGTCTTTCCTTTTTTTAGAGCTCTTATCTCTCCTATGCTCGTAACCTTTGCAACTTTGGGATTTGATGAAGTATATTTTTTTACATTGCCGTTTTCTACAAATGCAAAATCAAAACTACCGGCCTTAAGAGAAACACTTTGCCCACACGTAAAGTACGGACTGTCAAAAGTAACCTGTACATATGTGTATTTGCTTGTGCTGAAAACGCTAAATGCTTCAGGAATTTGGTCTTCACCCGGTGTGTATACGCTCCAGTTATATTTGCTTTCCGGAACAGCTCCCGAAAAATCAAAATCTTCATAACCGGTAGGCTGCAACGCCTTGATAAGACCCTTTACTGCTTCACATCCAAGCTCATCAAATCCGCTGCCATATTCAGCTACCGTCATAGTTAAATCATTCTTATTTCCCTCTATACTTACATGGAATTTACCAACGTTGTAATAATAAGATGAACTGCTGTCATTATAATCAAGCGCCTCTATATCATAATTGCTGATTACGGCATCATCAAAATAAGTATAATCGAGTACTCTATTTATAACGTCCGTATCCCACGCATCACCTGCATATATCTCCATTGTAACGCTTCCATCACTTGTATTTGCCTGTGCTACATAATAATCGCTAAATACATATTCCTGACTTTCGGCTTTTGCCGATACTGCAGATACATATCCGGTTGCAAGATCCGAATCCTCTAAATATAAGCTTCCAATAGCATCTACAATATATGAAAATGCTACAGCTGTCCAATAATCATCTGCGGAGCAGGTACATACGAACCAATCTTCATCGTTTAAGGTATAAACAGCAGGTTCCGGATCATCTCCATAAAATTCCTTGAACTTATCTTTGTAATGCCACTCAATTTTTATTGAGCTATTATTTATAACCGCCACCGGTACTCCAACTGCATCTTCATCATTATAATCCTGCATAAGAGATGAGCTGTCGTCCATCAGCTCGTCATACACAGCATTTAATATTTGCTCAGTTTTTGTCATCTGTGTCTCCTCAGCCTTTGCCGAAACGGATGGCAATGCCGAAAAACACGTCGCCGCCATTACCACTGCAAGAGTAAATGACGAAATTTTCGGTAATACTTTTTTCTTCATAATTCCTCCTCGTCTTAAAGGTTCTATTGCATATAAAACCTTACTATGATGTTAATTCAAGTCTCGTCTGAGATATATCCTCTGCACTTAAAAGCAGATTAAACACACGCTTATTATAACATATCTTCCGGCTTTATTGCCAAAGAACATCCTATGTCAATTCCAATGAACCAGAAATATATACCTTGTAGTCTCTCTTCATGCAATATTTTTTAATCTTTTTCTTTAATTTACTATTCTTTGTATATTCTATGATGTATATATCTGCGCCTTTTGCAGCGCATTTTTTTAAATATCTTTTGAAATATTTTCTGCTATCTTTATCTGCTGCGGCAAAGCTTTCATTTTCCCAGTTAATCTTAGTAAATACAGACTCCTGGTTAATTCCCGTTGCTATATCATTTAAGTTGCCGCCATTTTTCATATATTTACTTACAAAAACATCGCCTCCGTTTATAATCACGTTGTGTGCCTCTAATTTGAGCTTTTTTAAAATCACTTTTAGGCCTTTATATATTTTCTTTTGTTTATATTCATAATAAACGTCTGCGTTATCGACGAATAATCCATCTACGCCTTTTTTCATAAGCGAAGGGGCAAGCTTATCTATAATAAATTTCTGCCATTTCTTACTTGATACATCTATAAAGACCTCTTCATCCCAATTTTCATATTGACCAAGTGTAAGGTTTTTGTAGTCGTCATAGTAATCTCTGAAATTTTCTAAGGCACCTACATTAATGTAACTGTATACTTTACAGCCTGCCTTTTTAAATGTTTTTATCTTTTTGGCGCTAAAATACTGTGCATCAATAATTATGGTCTTGTAATTTTTATAGTTTTTAAGGCTCCCGGTCGCCCCAATAAATACACCATATTCTTTTTTATTTGATGCGGTTTTTATAGTCTGTGCAAGCGAATCGTGATTATTATCAGACGCCATCTTTTTATTATTTCCAAAGGACATAGCTAACGCTATTATTAGTGCACATATACATATTTTTTTTAATATTTTTCCTACTCTCATAACTATCCCCACTGACAAAACAGGCTCTATAGATTTTTTCTTTTTCTTGCAACTTCGATTAATTTATTTGCCTCATCAAACGCCTCCGACAGATAACTGTTAGGATCTTCTTTTCCTGCCTTTTCCTGTTTCTTTATTTCTTCCCAATTTGCAAGAACTTCTTTAGAGTTCTCTACCTTTGTATCCTTAAAAACATGAGGATGTCTGCGAATGAGTTTTTCCGTAATTGTTTTTGCAACATCATCTATTGTAAAAAGTCCTTCTTCTTGCGCGATTTGAGCATGCATAACAACCTGGAGCAGCAAATCACCGAGTTCTTCTTTCATATTGTCTGCATTTTTAGTCTTCTCGTAAATATTTATGCCGCATATTACCTCTGCCGCCTCTTCAATACATGCCGCCTTTAGTGAACTATGTGTCTGTTCTTTATCCCATGGGCATCCATCTGGCGCGCGAAGTCTTCTTACTACCTCTACCAACTCTTCAATTGATTTCATCTTTGACATTTCCTTCTCTTTAGTTCTACAGTTTACGAATTACTTTTGCAGGTACTCCTCCTACAACTACGTTTGGTTCTACATCTTTGGTCACAACTGCGCCCGCAGCAACTATTGCTCCGTCTCCTATAGTAACTCCGGGGCAAACCGTTGCATTAGCGCCTATCCATACACTCTTGCCTATTCGTATCGGAGCCGGATGAAGCTGCTGCCGCTTTGAAACCTCCATATCGTGATTTAAAGTAGCAAGTACAACATTGTGTCCAATCAACGCTCCTTCATCTATAAAGATTCCACCTTGATCTTGAAATTTACATCCTGCATTTATAAAAACATTGTCCGCTATAGTAATGTTTTTCCCAAAATCCGTATAAAACGGCGGAAAAAGTCCAAACCCTTTCCCTACGGGCTTTCCTATAAGTTCGGAAAAAAGCTTATCTATCTCAGATTGTTCATGATATTTAGTATTAATTTCCATAGTAATCTTCCGGGCTTTTGCGCTAAGTTCTCTCATCATCTCGATCACTTTAAAATCTTCGCCAATTGTCTCTTTATTGTTAAAATGTTCTAATAATTCTTCTACTGTCATAATTTCTCCTTAAGTGCATTAAAATTATATCTCCAATCTTAGATGTAATTTTATCATAGATTATAGTAAGACGCCTGCCATTTTATGTTATAATAAGCGCAAATTTTAAAGGAGGAAAATTATGAAAAAAAGATTATTATCTATTGTGGGTATTGCAGTATTTACGCTTTCGCTTTGCGCCTGCCAAAGCAGCAATACCTCAACACAATCATCTGACTTATCGGCTACGGAAACCGATACAGTCTCTGCCGATACAAGCATCCCTGACAGTGAGACTCTTTATCAAGTGTCATTATTGCAAGGTCTGACTCTTGGTGATTATTATGGCAGCATTACCGTTGCCGAGTTAAAAGAACACGGAGATATAGGACTTGGTACGTTTAACGCATTAAATGGCGAGATGATTGTTCTTGACGGCGAAGTTTACCGTGCTGCAGGCGACGGAAGCGTAGAAGTGGTTGATGATAATGAAACAATTCCTTTTTCGGATGTCACATTTTTTGATGAGGACGAAATCATGGAGCTTAAAGATGTTTCCACTTTCGACGATTTAACCGCCATTTTAGATGAAAAGGTAGATGAGCTTGGCACTAATCGTTTCTATGTAATTAGAATCGATGCTACATTTGATGAGATAAACGTGCGAAGCGAATATGCTCAAGAAGAGCCCTATGAGCCTCTTGCTACTGTTTTGGAAACCGATCAGACCTTCTATGATTACGAGGAGTGCGACGGTACGATTGTCGGTTTATATTGTCCTGA
Organism: uncultured Eubacterium sp.; assembly: GCA_905236225.1. Lineage (GTDB taxonomy): Bacteria > Bacillota > Clostridia > Lachnospirales > Lachnospiraceae > Eubacterium_C. The sequence goes on along the minus strand of CAJOPM010000136.1, from coordinate 346 downwards.
GTATATGTCAGATCTTAATGCTACCGGTTGGCATCTTCATTTTGTTTCTTCTGATCGCACCAAAGGCGGTCATGTTCTGGGAATGAAATTTACTGATGCAACACTGGCCATAGATTACACGGACGGCTTCAATATGCAATTGCCGGACACTTCAATGTTTAGAGACTTTGACCTGACCATAGATCAGTCAAAAGATATTGAAAAAGTAGAAAAGAATACAGACTAAGAGTCAAGACTCGCTCGCGAGTCTTGACTTATTTTCCGATTTATCGTTCTATCAATTGCTCTGCAAGTTTCTTTCTCTGTCTTCTTTCGTGCTCCAGTCTTTCCTGAATCTCATCCATTC
>CAJOPM010000135.1 GCA_905236225.1 uncultured Eubacterium sp. | reverse complement strand
TGATGCGCACGGATTCGGACAGGAATTTGTCTGCTGAAGCAGACCCGAATCCGGCGCGCAAGACTCGCGAGCGAGTCTTGACAGATTTAAAATAAATATAATTCCGGCCTAATTTAAAAAAAACATTTAATTAAATATACTTTTATGATAGGATAAAAGCAATGTTTGACATTTAAACAGAGAGAGGTTTTTTAAATTAATAAGGGAGGTATTTTAATGAGCTCTAAGAAGGAAAAAAGGGTTAAGAAAAAAGGGACAAGAAAGTCTAGGATGCGTGTTGGAATCTCTGCCAAGATTCTTATTATGTCTATAGTATGTATGCTTATAGCTTTGATAGCATCAACAGTTATAACAACTAAGACTGCGTCAGACAGATTAGTGGTTAATGGAGAAGAGAATCTTCAAACTTTATCGGTGTCAAAGGGTAAATCATTGGAAGATTTTATAGTTGCACAAAAAACACTTGTTAACAGTGTGGCTAATTCCGAGGGCGTTGTTGAGGCGTGTAAGATTTATAAAGAAACAGGTGAGATGGATAAGACATTGCAGACAAATCTTATGAATGACCTTACGCAGATTCAGGCAGATTCGGGTAATCTCTATGAGAATTTCTTTGTGACGGTCGATGCGCAAGGATTTGCTGACTGCAATGACAATCAGACTCTTCATGATATTTCTGAAGAAGACTTATATAAAGACTGTATGGAAACAGGAAGCCGTTTTGGTAATGCCGTATCACCGGTATCCGGACTCCCGGTATTTGAAATCGCATATTCTGTAGTTGATCCTGATAGTGGCAAATATATAGGTGTAGTTAACTGCGCGATAGATTTGGCAACAATGTCAGAACAGATTATTAATGATGAAAATTATGATATTAAACTGTTTACCCCGGAAGGTGTGACAGTAGCATCACCTGATGCCGAATCTATACTTAATTTTAATATGGCTGAAGCTGATGCCGAGGCTTGGAATGATATTGTCTCACGCGGAGAAGGATATAGATCGTTTATTGACCCTTATTCCGGAAATTTAGGATATACAGGATATTATGTATCGGAGAATTTCGTAACACAGGTCTCAGTTATGGATTCGGCATTTGATTCAGACAGAATAGCGCTTTACAAAAGATCTATTGTAGTAATGATAATAGCTGCTATAGTAGCAAGTATAATTATATTTATTGTATCAAAAACTATAGTAAGACCTCTTAGAAAAGCAAATAATACAATCAATAAACTGGTTGAAGATATCAAGGCCGGCTCAGGTGACCTTACGACGAGAATTGATGTAAAGAGCTCTGATGAAGTTGGAATGATTTCAAGCAGTGTCAATGAATTTATAGGCACTTTGCAGGGAATCATGGACATGATGGGCAATAACTCTTTGAGACTGAGCAATATCTCATCAAATGTAAGAGATTCGATTGATTCAACAGAGGATGAGATTAACAATGTATCATCTACAATGGAACAAATGTCAGCATCCAGTGAAGAGACTTCGGCAACTCTTACTACAGTAGCTGAAAATGTTGATGAGGTAACCAGACTTGTTGAAAAGGTTCATGATGAAGCAAACAGAAAGCATCAGGAATCACAGGAGATGACTCAGAAGGTAGAGCGTATGCGTAACGAAGTTATGCTTGAGCGCGATAAGGCCGATGAAGAAGTTGCCGAGTTTGTAGAACAGCTCGAGGTAAGTATTCAAGACGCAAAGGAAGTTGATAAGATTATGAATCTTACAGGAGACATTTTAAGTATTGCATCACAGACCAACTTGCTTGCGCTTAATGCTTCGATTGAGGCGGCACGTGCAGGCGAAGCCGGTAAAGGATTCGCGGTTGTTGCTGAGGAAATCAGACAGCTTGCTGACAGTTCAAAAGAAACTGCAAACAATATCCAGGAAATTTCCGAGGGTGTTGTATCCAGCGTTAAGGATTTGGCTGAAAAAGCAAATATGATTGCTGATGCATTCAAAGAATCAAATGCCGGCGGTCGGGAAGGCGTTGAGAATTTGACGAGTGCTTATCAGCATGATATCGGAGTGATGGCAGAGTCAATGAGCGAATTTGCCGAAGAGACCAATAGTGTTGCAGATTCGATGGAAGCAATCAAAGAGTCGGTAGATGCAGTTACAGCGGCTGCAGAAGAAACTGCTTTGGGAATTACAAATGTTACAGCTTCTACTGTTGATATAGCAGGCAGTATGAAGAGTATTAATAACGAAGCCGGAGATAACCTTAATATATCTCAAGAGCTTCAAAGTGAGGTCTCCAAGTTTAAATATTAAAATGTAAAGGCTTTCGGGCGTTGCCCGAAAGCTTTTTTTTCTGAGGAATTTCATACCGCTAAGTATGGCTGAAAATTCATAATTTTAACTAAAATATATTTTAAGATTATCTAACTTATGGTAACCTATAT
>CAJOPM010000134.1 GCA_905236225.1 uncultured Eubacterium sp. | reverse complement strand
GCAACTGTAAACTTCACTGCTTTAGGTGAAACACTCTCAGGTGATATCAGCGTTGATACAATCAGCAGTCTGAACCTTTACCTCTTAGATGGCACAACGTATACCGGTGCTATGACGATCACTGAAAACGCCACAAATACAAATGCAACCGACGAACCTATTATAGTCAACATCGATACCGATTCTACGTGGATAGTTACTGAAGATACAACTATCAGCGCGCTTAACGCAGAAGATACCTCTTCTATTGTAGATGAGAACGGTAAGAGCGTAACAATTATCGCAAACGGCGAGACTATTGTTAAGGGTGATAGTTCAATCACTGTTACAGTAGAAGGCGAATACTCTGACAGCGTATCTACTTCTGAGATCAACGAAGTTTCAGACGAAAACATTGATACATCAGAATTTGATGCATATTTTAAAGAATGATTTAACTTTTAAGCTAACAAAAGGACTGCATCAGGCTATACCTGTTGCAGTCCTTTTTTGCTTAAATGCACTTCCGCTCGTCGATTTCAAAAGCGGAAACTATTCTTAATGCTTGACTCTTGAAGCCTCTTTGAGCCTGCTCATCGCTCTTGCCATAGCAGCTCTTTGTATATAGAACTGCTCTATACTCTGGCGCTGTCTGAGCTGTTCCTGGGCTCTTTCCATTGCTTCTTGCGCCCTGCGGATGTCTATCTCCTCCGGCTTTTCAAGTGTATCTACTATAACCTCTACCTCACCGGACGCACTAACTCTTACAAACCCTCGGCCGCAAGCTCCGCTTAGCTCTTCTTCTTGTGCCGTCTTTAGAATTACTTCTCCCGGGTCTACCGGTATAATGTACGGCTCGTAACCTGCCATTATTTCAATCTGGCCATCTACTGAAGGCACGGTGATGCTTATCGCATCTCCTTCATAAAACATTTTGTTTGATGCCATTACTTTGATCTTAAAGGTATTCACATCTTACCTCCTACTGACCTGCTCTTGCCTTTTCCTTTACCTCATCTATTGTTCCAACGTTAAAGAAGGCAAATTCCGGTATATCATCCATCTCGCCATCTATTATAGCTTTGAATCCCTTTATGGTTTCTTCTACCGGCACATATTTCCCGGGAACTCCGGTAAACTGCTCTGCTACATGGAACGGCTGCGATAAGAACCTTTCAATCTTTCTGGCTCTGTATACTGTCATCTTGTCTTCTTCTGCAAGCTCTTCCATACCCAGAATTGCTATAATATCCTGCAGCTCTCTGTATTTTTGCAGAACCTCCTGGACACGGCGCGCTACATCATAATGCTCTTGACCTACTATGTCCGGCTCTAAGATTCTTGAGTTGGATTCAAGCGGGTCTACCGCAGGATATATACCCTTTTCAACAATTTTTCTTGACAGAACCGTCGTTGCGTCAAGATGTGCAAATGTTGTTGCCGGTGCCGGATCCGTAAGGTCGTCGGCAGGTACATAGATTGCCTGGACCGAAGTTACCGAGCCTTCCTTAGTTGATGCTATTCTCTCTTGAAGCTCGCCAAGCTCGTTTGCAAGCGTAGGTTGATATCCTACGGCCGAAGGCATACGGCCTAGAAGCGCTGAGACCTCAGAACCGGCCTGTACAAATCTGAAAATATTATCTATAAAAAGCAGCACATCCTGCTTTTCTTCATCTCTAAAGTACTCCGCCAGCGTAAGCCCTGTCTCTGCCACTCTCATTCTTGCTCCTGGGGGCTCGTTCATCTGACCGAATACCAGGGCAGTTTTATCTATTACTCCCGATTCTGTCATCTCTGTCCAAAGGTCATTACCCTCTCTTGAACGCTCTCCTACACCGGTAAATATTGAATATCCGCCATGTTCTGTCGCTATATTTCTGATAAGTTCCTGGATTAGCACCGTCTTTCCTACGCCGGCACCTCCGAAGAGTCCTATCTTACCGCCCTTTGCATACGGGGCAAGCAAATCTATAACCTTGATTCCTGTCTCTAATATCTCTACTACAGGATTTTGCTGCTCGAACGTTGGCGGTTCACGGTGTATTGACCAACGAGTTGCATCCTCTATCGGTGGCTTGTTATCTATAGTATCTCCTAAGACGTTGAACAATCTGCCAAGCGTCTTAGCTCCTACCGGAACCGAGATGGTCTCATCATTGTTTTGCACCTGCATTCCTTTGTAGAGACCTTCACCGGGTCCCATAAGCACGCAACGCACCGTATCATTTCCGATATGCTGCGCAACTTCCATAACGCATTTTTTGCCTGCATTATCGACACTAAGCGCATTTTTTATGTTTGGCAGGTCGTGGTCCGTAAACTCAACGTCTACGACAGGTCCCATAACCTGCACTATCTTGCCTGTATTCATATATTCATTCTCCTTATAAGCTGCGCCCTCATTTACTTGTTCTTCTGTGCCATCGCTCCTGCGATAACCTCGGTAATCTCCTGGGTAATGGCTCCTTGTCTGCTCCTGTTATAAGCAATATTAAGATCATGAAGCATTTCCCTTGCATTATCGGTCGCCGACTGCATCGCCATCATTCTCGAATTCTGTTCGCACGCATAGGCCTCTACCAGCGCTCCGTATATATATCCAGTGACTATATCCGGCACAAGATGATTTACGACTGCATCTACGTTTGGGTGATACGAGAAAATCTCTTCGTACTGCCCCTTTTCTTTAGGCAAATAGTCTCTCTTTTTCAGGGGAAGCAGTTCCCATCTTGCCGGTACCATCTTAAATGCATTTTCCATCTTGGTATATATAATATCCACTTCGTCTATAAGATCTCGCTCAAAATCCGTAATGACCTGTCTTGCGATAACTCTTGCTCTGTGAAGCGTTGGATTTTGGACAGTATAATTAAATGCGCGATCCATATTGTATCCGGCTCTTGCAAAATATTGCCGCCCAAGCTCACCTACTACATAGAGTTTGAAATTATCACCCTCTATAAATCGCTCCTCAGCATGTTTTAAAACATTGTGGTTATATGCACCTGCAAGACCCTTATCAGCAGTGATTACAATGTATGCACGCCTTTTGTCCTTATCAACTACTCCGGCACCTCTTGTAAAATACATATTATCGAGATCCGGAATCTGGCCCAATATTGCCGCCATAACATTTTGCTGCTCGTAAAAGAAAGGCTCTGTCTTTTCCAAGTCTTCTTTTGCTTTTTTGAGCTTTGAGGACGAAATCATATACATGGCGTTTGTAATTTTCATGGTATCAGAGATACCACTCATTCTATTTTTAATCTCTTTACTAGATGCCATTTATACTCCTCTTAATTGTCTTTTTTAAACTCCTGCGCGACCTCTATAATCTTATCTGCCACTTCATCTGTAAGCTGTTTTGTTGTCTCAATCTCTTTTTCAATCTCAGGATGATTATCATGAAAATATTGAAGCAACTCACCCTGTATACGTTTGATCTGATCAATCGGATAGCTTACAAAGAATTTGTGCGTAGCAGCCCAGAGCGTTATTACCTGCGCAGCCATACTAAGTGGCTTACATAACGGCTGTTTTAACAATTCCATAAGTCCCTGTCCATAGAGAAGCTGCTGCTTCGTCGCATCATCAAGGTCTGAGCTAAACTGTGTAAATACTTCCATTTCTCTATATTGCGCAAGATCTATACGAAGCGATCCTGCTGCCTTTTTCATGGCTTTAGTCTGCGCCGCTCCGCCGACACGCGATACCGACAGTCCGACATTTACAGCCGGTCTAAATCCCGAGAAGAACAAATCGGACTCAAGGAAAATCTGACCGTCAGTTATAGAAATAACGTTTGTCGGAATATATGCCGATACATCTCCGGCCTGCGTCTCTATAATAGGCAGTGCTGAAATCGAGCCGCCGCCCTTCTCATCGGAAAGTCTTGATGATCTTTCCAATAGTCTTGAATGCAAATAAAATACATCGCCGGGATATGCCTCACGTCCCGGAGATCTTTCAAGCAATAACGAAAGCGCTCTGTATGCTACAGCGTGCTTTGATAAATCATCATAAACCACAAGCACATCTTTTCCCTGCGACATAAAATACTCTGCTATCGCAGTTCCGGCGTAAGGCGCTATATATTGAAACGGCGCAGGATCTGATGCCGTTGCCGCCACAATTATTGAGTAGTCAAGCGCATCATTTTTCTCAAGTGTTGACTCTACCTTTGCCACCGTTGATGCTTTTTGCCCTATTGCAACATAAATACATATCATATCCTTGCCTTTTTGATTGATAATGGTATCTGTTGCTATAGAAGTCTTACCCGTTTGTCTGTCACCGATAATAAGCTCTCTTTGTCCTCTTCCTATCGGAAACATTGAGTCTATAGAGAGTATTCCCGTCTCAAGCGGCACCGATACAGATTTTCTGTCTACTATCCCGGGAGCCTCATTTTCTATAGGTCTGTAATCATCCGCCTTAATTTCGCCCTTTCCGTCAATAGGCTCTCCTAAGGCATTGACTACTCTTCCCAAGAAACCGTCTCCTACGGATATTCCCGCTTTGCGGTTGGTTCTTTTTACTCTGGTTCCTTCTTTAATTCCTGTATCACGGCCAAATATAATACATCCGACCGAGTCGGCTCTAAGGTCTTGTATCATTCCCTTAATTCCGTTTTCAAAGACTACGATCTCGCCATACATAACCTGATCTAGTCCATAAATAGTCGCTATTCCATCCCCTACCTTTAAGACGCGTCCGGTCTGTTTGGTCTCGGATTCGAACTCATAGCTTTCGATTTCCTGCTTTAATATTGCAAGAACGTCCTGGGCCTTTACCTGGGCCATTATCTCACCTCCCGGAGGTAAACTCCTATTTCACTAACTTATCCTTCATATTCTCTATCTGCCTGGCCAGGCTGTAATCAAACTCTTCGTCTCCAACCTTAACTACAAATCCGCCTATAATTATCGGATCTATTTTAATATTAAGGTTTACCGTGCTTTTATTGTATTTAGCAGCCAGTCGTGCCTTAAGACCTTCAATTTGTTCATCTGTCGGCTTATTGACACATACAAGACGCGCATCAAGCACATCCATCTGAGCGTTGCGATATCTTCTGTATATTTTGAAAAATACCGGCATATGGTAAATGGATCTATGCCGCGCCATCACTTTTATGATGCTGCGCAGCTCTTGTGGAAACACCTTGTCAACAAGACGCTCTTTCTCTTCCATATGTACCACCGGGCTATCTAAAATACGTACTACATCGGGCACTTGTCTACAGACTTCTAAAGCTTCATCTAACGCCTCATCACAGACCCGGCGTTCATAGAGTATTCGGGCATAATTAATTTCCGCTGCCTTCACTGCTCTCACCTACCCTGTCTAAATACTTCAGATAAAT
>CAJOPM010000133.1 GCA_905236225.1 uncultured Eubacterium sp. | reverse complement strand
TAGCCATAAAGGCGTTAGTTTTAAGCGCCTCGTTTAGCGCAAGTATTCTAACACAGAAACGGCACGTAAGTAAAGATGTGTAATTCTACTAAGAGGAGGGCGAATAAATTGGCTATTTTCGTTATTATTGAGGGGGCTTAGCAATATACGCTGCCTTGAGGGGGGTTAGCAATTGACATTCAATTAAAATTCTGATAGATTAGGAACAATAAACGTTTAAAGTATATAATAGAAGAAAGAGAGGAAATCTTATGGCTAAAATCATAGGTGAAGGCATCACTTTTGATGATGTTTTATTGGTTCCGTCCTATTCAGAAGTGACACCAAACATGATTGATCTTACAACTAATCTCACAAAGAAAATTAAACTTAACATTCCTATGCTTAGTGCCGGTATGGATACGGTAACAGAGCATCGTATGGCCATAGCGATGGCGCGGCAAGGCGGCATTGGTATTATCCACAAGAACATGTCCATAGAACAACAGGCAGAAGAGGTAGACAAGGTAAAGCGTTCTGAAAATGGAGTTATTACAGATCCTTTCTTTCTGTCAGCTCAGCATACTCTCCAAGATGCAGATGATCTGATGGCAAAGTTCCGTATATCCGGTGTTCCGATTGTAGAAGAGGACGGCACACTTGTTGGAATTGTTACGAATCGAGATCTCAAGTTTGAAGAAGACTTTTCCAAAAAAATCAGCGAATGTATGACTAGCGCAAAAGATGGTCTTACGACTGCGCCGGTTGGAATTACTCTTGATGAAGCAAAGAAGATTCTTGCGAAGGCACGCAAAGAGAAGCTGCCTATTGTAGATGAAGACTTTAAACTCAAAGGACTTATTACAATAAAAGATATTGAGAAGCAGATTAAGTATCCTAATTCGGCAAAAGATGAGCAGGGAAGATTGCTTTGCGGAGCCGGGGTAGGATTTACTGCAAATATGATGGAAAGAGTGGCGGCTCTTTATGAAGCGCATGTTGATGTTATAGTTCTTGATTCTGCGCACGGACATTCTAAGAATGTTATCGAAGCTGCAGCTAATATTAAGAAAAAATACCCTGATCTTCAGGTTATAGCCGGTAATGTTGCAACAGGCGAAGCTACGAAGGCTCTTATTGACGCCGGAGTAGATGCGGTTAAGGTTGGTATAGGTCCCGGCTCTATATGTACTACAAGAGTTGTTGCAGGTATCGGTGTTCCACAGATAACAGCAATTATGGACTGCTATGAGGCTGCAAAGGCTTCAGGTGTTCCGATTATAGCCGATGGCGGTATCAAATATTCAGGAGATATGACAAAAGCCCTCGCCGCCGGCGCTAATACGTGTATGATGGGAAGCATCTTTGCAGGATGTGATGAAGCACCGGGAACTTTCGAACTTTATCAGGGCAGAAAATATAAGGTTTATAGAGGAATGGGCTCTATAGCTGCTATGGAAAACGGCAGTAAGGATCGTTACTTCCAGGAAGATGCCAGAAAACTTGTACCTGAAGGTGTAGAAGGTAGAGTAGCATATAAGGGTACTGTAGAGGATACGATATTCCAGCTTGTCGGTGGTATACGTTCAGGTATGGGATACTGCGGATGCCCAACAATAGAGGATCTTAAAGAAAAAGGTAAATTCGTAAAGATTACGGCAGCATCATTAAAGGAAAGCCATCCTCACGATATACATATTACAAAAGAAGCGCCGAACTATTCGGTAGAGGAATAATAAAGCGCGGGCTTTTGGTGTCAGATTGTCTAATCGGAAAGGCAGAAATATGAAGATTTCTACAAAAGGGCGATATGCATTGCATGTACTTTTAGATCTTGCAGTTCACAGCGATGACGGCTATATTTCGCTTAAAGATATTGCTATGCGTAATGATCTTTCAATTAAGTATTTGGAGATGATTGTAGCAATTCTTAATAAGGCGGGCTATGTCAAGAGCGTAAGAGGCAAGCTGGGAGGCTATATGTTAAAGAAAAACCCGGAAGATATTTTTATGGCTGATGTCTTAAGGTGTACAGAAGGAAGCCTGGCGCCTGTAGCATGCCTGGATACGCCCGGTGAATGCAATAAGGAGGCACATTGTAAGACGTTGCCTCTATGGAAGAAGTTAGATAGTATTATAGAAGATTATCTGCAAAGCATAAGTCTTAAAGATTTAATGGAACAAAATATTTGACACAAGATGAGCTCGCAATAAGGCGAGCTCATTTTAGAGTTCAAGTCTCGCTCGCGAGACTTGGCGCTTTCTTTGCGTCAGCGGAGCTGACATATTTCATATGCAAATCTTAAGCGCATCAAAAGC
>CAJOPM010000132.1 GCA_905236225.1 uncultured Eubacterium sp. | reverse complement strand
TTTAGGGTAACCCCGACTGAGACCAGTTTGTTATAACCCCTACCTACGCTACGCTTAGAGGAAGGGGTCTTATCCGACTGAGATAAACCATACCTTTAGGTATGGCTTATTTAAAAGTAGTTTTATTTTTACCTGTGGTTTTAGATATGTATAGGTTTTCATCGGCACGTTTTAAGGTGGTGGCAAAATCATCATCTGAGACTGCGATTCCAACGCTTAAAGTGACCGGGGCAAAATCCCAATCAACTATAGAGAATACTTTGCGAATGTTCTCTCCGATAAGATTTATGGTTGAAAGGGCGTTAGCGTATACTATGACTACAAATTCCTCGCCTCCGTATCTGTAAGGAGTAATCTGAGAATTTTTAAAGCTAACAAGAATCTTACCAAGTTCCTTAAGGACAATATCCCCCGTCTGATGACCGTAAGTATCATTAACTTTTTTGAAATCATCAATGTCTATCATGATAATACCATATGGTGTGTTTCGTTTGATAGTTTTGGCCAGGTCATCGTCAAACGCACCGCGGCTTAGGACACCGGTAAGAGCATCATATTTTGATGTTTTAATAATGGCGCCTGTAGTGACTGCAAGTATTATTGAGACCAAAAGTATGATTAGGTATATTCTTGTTCTGTTGCTGCGACTTTTAGAATGATACTGGTTATCTCTTACAGTCTCAATTGAATCCTCAATTTCACCATTAATAAGAGCGGTATAGGTTTGTGAACCGGTATAAGCCGCATTGGCATATGCTTTGTTAATAACGGTGTAAAATGATTTCATTTCAGTTTTTGTTGCAGGAGGACGGTGTTCTAACAAAAATATTAGAGTATTAAGCTCCCATGAGAAATAATTATATTGTTCGCAATAGGACATATATATATCCAAAACATCAGTATATTCCGGTGCTTCACTCGATGTTATATAGATAACAGCCTCATAATAGGGTAATACAAAATCTCTGACTAAAAAAGAGGCGTATGTAGATTGATTAAACAGATCGCTGTCTTCGTATTTGTCAATAATAGCCTGAGCCTCATCAAGTCGTCCTTCAAAATAATAAACCTTTGCTAAGTTGACTTCGTTCATGGCAGTGTAGGCTTCTTCATATATACCTGTGTTTGAATTGGCAATAGCATTTTGAGCCTTAAGAAAATCCTGCTCAGCCGCAAAATATTGCTTATTGCGAAATTTTAAAATACCCCTAAGCCTATAGGCATAGCTTCTAACCTGATTATCTTTTATGTTCTCAATCGAAGTGATTTCATAAAGCTCTGCCATAGAATCCTGGGCACATTCATAGTTATCGTTTACAAGGTAAAACATTGCGAGATCTAATAGAATATTGGCAGTGTAGTCGATATCATCGGAGTTTTCCAAATAATAAAGAGCGTAGCCTATGCTTCTGGCATAATTGGCATAGTCATTTTGAAATTTATAAATATTGCTTTTCCTCTCATATAGGCGACCGATATCTTCATTATTAAGATAACGCTCATCCAGAAAGTCATCAATCATAGCTAGTTCTTTGGTTAGTGAATCTTGCTCAAAGGTCAGTTCTGTATCTATAAACTCAGTAATCTCATTATGATTAACAAGTTTCATGTGTTCAGAATAGTAATAATACGTTACCTGAATAATGGCTATAATTATAATAGTAGTCACAATCAGCCCTATTGTGTTCTGTATAATCTTTTTAGTCATATCAGCCTCCCTATAAAAAGACTATTACAAATAAATTTTACACCAATTTTAATAAATATGTTAGTAAAATTTAATAAATGGATGGTATAAACTAACATAATAAATATAATATGTCGATAAATGTACTGAGATGGCCATGGATGGATATTATTTTTCATGATGATGCTCAGAAAGGCAATAAAATGAAAGTAAATACAAGCAGTTATGATGTTTACGCAGCGATGATGGCACAGGGACAGACGAATGTAAATATGCCTGAACAGATTGAACTGGATGTGCCGGAGGATATGGATAGTTATATCCCGAGCATAAAGCAGGATGATAACACGCCTATTCCGACGGGTAACTATACCGCATCAGGCACAATGGCGCAGGATGCCGCATTCGGTGTGACAGAAAAAGATCCGCTTGAGATGACGCCGATATCTATGGTTGATACTGAAAATGAAGCAAATGCTATAATGGATCAGGAAATTACATCGCAATCGGAACAAACAACTGCAACAACAAATTCTGATACGAAAGCTTCGGGCGCGGCAGGCGAAGCAGCATCCGGAGGGGGATCTTCAGAAGATACGCAGACAACGACAGAGGTTGTAGAAATTAACGGAGTATTATATTTACAAGAAACCTCGGTAGAAAATGGAGTAACTACGGTTACAAGAACCAAACTTTCGGATTCGCAGCGAGTCTTGACTATCTAATAAAAAGTGAGTAGAGATTATCTCTACTCATTTTTTATGCCGAATTTTAGGGCATTGCCGGGGCATACGTGAACGCATTTTAAGCATCTGATGCATTCTAATGAATTGGGATTATTGACTACGTCTACTTTCATTGGACAAGTATTAGCGCATGTGTTGCAAGAAGTGCATTTTGCCTTATTAACAGACATTCTAAATAAACTTATGCGATTAAATATAGAGTAAAATGCACCTAATGGACACAAATATTTACAAAATGGTCTGTAAATAGTAGAAGATAATACAATTATTAATATTAATATCAGAACTTTAAACTCGAATAAAAGGCCAATCATATTTCTAAGGGTTATATTTTTGAGTATCAAAATAACACCTGCTTCAAGTGTCCCGGCAGGGCATATATATTTGCAGAAAAACGGCTCGCCCATACCAAGTTCATTAGTGATAATGATGGGGAAAAGTAGTATAAACATTACAAATACGCCATATTTAAAGTATCTTAATATTTTATCTAATGCAGGAGCAATATGCAGTTTGAAAATGGGTATCTTGTAGAGTAAATCCTGAAATAATCCAAATATACATAAAAATCCGCACACTAATCGGCCAAAGAGTCCGCCAAATATGATTAGTATTCCAAGGGCATAAAATGATATTTT
>CAJOPM010000131.1 GCA_905236225.1 uncultured Eubacterium sp. | reverse complement strand
CTTGACTTAAGCCATGAGCATTTTGCTTATGGCTGTTTTTTGCTATTTATAAAAGAGCAAGTGCACCCACTGCCTTTAGGCGGTGGGTGCACTTGAGCGAGGTGTGGGGGCCAAGCCCCGTACCTCGCAAGGCACGAAGTGCCGCTTTTATATGAGCAAGTAGCGAAGCGGATTGCGAATATCATTGACTTAATTCTTTTAAGGTAAAGTCTTTTGCAAGTTTAAGACCTTTTTTGACAAAACCGTTGCCGTATATTTCGCGAATTTGGGCAGCATATCTATGATCGGGATTAATGAACTTGTCTTTTTGAAAACGGATTATATCAAGCATGTTAGGAGCAACATCTTGATAAAATTTTTCCATGTTATTTAATATACGTATTCCTTCATCAAGCATACTCCTGACTTTTCCGTCGGGACATTTCATTTTTTTACTTAGATTATAATGAGAAGCATCCCAAAATGTTTGGATATGGGAAGCTTTTGTTTCTTTGTCAGGCTCAATAGCCGGAAAAGACAACAAATAAATGCACAAAAGCTGAGCAAAACGCACATCTTTTTCATCTATCAGTTCTTCAGCCAGTGGATTAAGATCATACATACGAAGTTCAATATGTGTATAACCGTTTATCAGATGCCCTGTATCATATGGCCCTTTGGCCTTGAGGCGTATTGGAAAATATAGCTCGGACGGAGCAAACAATAGGCCGCCTGTGACATATTTGTCTATACTAAGAGCATAAGCTTCTGAAGATGAGTAATCCATAACCGGGACGAAATCATTAAAATATCCATCTTCAGAGCAACGCTCGGATGCGTGCCCCGTACTAAGATCGCGTCCTAAAAAAGAAGGAGATTTGAATGAACCGTCCAGTAGAGGACTTGCTGCAGTAAGTGCAGTAATAATCCAGCCGTATATAAGCAGCTGCAAAGCAAGGTCTAGGTATAGGCGCTGCTTATATTTGGTAAAGTCCACATAGTCTGAGGCTGAAAAATCTGCAACAAGCAGGCTTGGAGAAAACGAAAAATTTAAATGGATACCGGAAAATGTCATTTTGTATTTGCCGTATTTTTTGGCGAGGTACCTGCGATAGTCTGTTTTTTCGGATTCAGGACCTGTGTATATTGCAATTGGAATATCTTCTTCGCTTCTTATATAAGGTGGATTGGAAAATGGCCAGATGTACTCCGGCTCTTTTAGTGCATTAAGCATTTTGCGTATGCAGCTGGTGTATTCGGCAAGCTCTGATATAGCACCGCGAGGATCAGGATGCACACCGGTGTTAATCTCGAGCTGATTTTCGCAGAAATCGCGAACTATATTTTCTGAACACGTAAAAGGATGTGTGCTTGTTGCAAAATAGCCGTCCCTGGTAATGCGAAGAGTTTCTCGCTCTAATCCGAACTCGCCCTTTAGAATAAGATTACGCACTGTTTTATCTTGCAGGTTAAACATAATACTCTCCAATTCTTAGTTGTACAGTGAGATAGTAATATGTATTATAGCATAATAATAACCGTAAATATCATTTGCTAAGATAAAAGAACAAAAGTATGTTATACTTCATTTATGTATACCGCTGTTATTTGGAGGTGTAATTATGGAAAAGATTATCAGAGAGATTTACGAAAAATATGAGCAGTATATTAACGAGGATATTGAGGGAAATAAAAAAGGCGCGCTTAACCTTAGAGCCGATATGGAAAGAAGCGCTTTATATGTAGATGGAAGATGTACGGCGCAAACGCTTCAGATTCCAAAGGTCTTTAGTGATAGAACCATAGAAAGATTTAAAAGAATAGTATCAACTACATATCAGATATTGGAAAAAGTAATATATGAATATATACATAGGGAGAGTTTTAGAAGACTTTTTCCGTTTTCAAAAGAACTTGAGGAACTTATATTAGTACCGAATCTTTATGATAGTCTTCTTCCCATTGCAAGATTTGATATCTTCTATAATGAAGAAAATGACGATTTTCATTTTTGCGAGATTAACACAGACGGCACAAGCGCTATGAATGAGGACAGATTGCTTAATAAGCTGATTATTAACAATCCTGCGCATCAGGAGATTATATATAGATACAATCTGCAATCCATGGAATTGTTCGACAGTTGGGCGCAAGAATTTCTCAATATGTTTACCACTTACAAGAATTTCAGGCCGCAGCCGCATGTGGCTATTGTAGATTTCCTTGACAGAGGCACGATTAACGAATTTAAAGAATATGCAAATGCATTTCAAAGGCAGTTTGTAACCTGTGAAATATGTGATATAAGAGATTTAAAATACGAGAATGGTAAGCTGATTTCGCCTACTAACAAGGGAATTGATGCAATCTACAGACGTGCGGTTACATCTGACATACTTAAAGAATATGACAAGGTAGGTCCATTTATAAATGCCGTAAAGGATAATGCTGTTTTTGTGGCGGGGTCATTCTGCACCCAGGTAGCACACAATAAATGGCTGTTTTATATACTTCACAGAGAAGAGACAAGAAGACTTCTTACACAAAAAGAGTGGGATTTTGTAGAAGCGCATATACCAAAAACTCTTTTATGCAATGAAAAATACATATCAAGAGCACAGATAATAGAAGATAAAGAAAAATACATATTAAAACCACTTGACTCATATGCATCGGATGGAGTTTATGCCGGAGTGGAATTTGATAAAGACAAATGGGGAGAGATTGTCGACAAGGTATATTCGGACGGATACATTTGCCAAGAGTATTGTCCGCAGTATACAAGCAAGAATATAGACTTCGCGTGGGGCGATGGACAGTGGCATGATTATATCAATCTTACAGGTCTTTATGTATTTAACGGAAGATTTGCAGGAGTCTATTCAAGACAGGCGATAGGAGGAATTGTGGCGTCACATAGAAATGAGCGAACGATTCCGACGCTTGTAGCGTCATCTAAGAACAAATACAGAAAGAATGTGGATAAAGTATGAGAAAAGATATCAAGTACAAAGATAAGCTGATAAAAGATGACGGGATAGTTGAAAAGAAAAATGTGTTAGGAACCATAGTTAGTATTTGCAGCGTTTTTATGAGTGCGTTTTTAGTAGTGCTTGGGATATTGGCTTATGTAATGCTGGCCTTTGAATAATAAAAGCGCATCAGGGTTTAATGGGAGTGTAAATGAAGCAGACTGATTTTGCAAAAAAAAGAATTTTTGAAATAATAGAAGTTGGCGATAAAAAAGATATTGCAAGCAGATGCTATGATATGATGCTTAATATTGCCATTATTGTAAGTATGATACCGCTTACGTTTAATCATTATACGCCATATACCAAAGCTATAGATGTCATCACGGTTATCATATTTATTATTGACTATGTTGCCAGGATATATACATCCGAATATAAGATGGGAGTGTTTTCAAAAAAAGCGTATCTGGTAAATATCTTAAGGATAGAGTCTATTGTTGATTTGCTGTCTATTGTGCCTATAGTGGCGCTTATATTTCCGGCTGTATCATATGCGAGATTGTTTAAACTGTTTAGAGTGGTAAGAATATTCAAACTTGCCAGATATTCTAAGACGATGGTTTCTATAGCCAATGTCCTAAGGAGGGTTAGAAGACCGCTTGGTACAGTCCTTTTGCTGGCTGTAATATATATATTTATTTCTGCGGCAACCCTATATCAGATTGAACCATATAATTTCGATACATTTTTAGATGCGCTATACTGGTCGACAATATCGGCAACGTCTATAGGATATGGAGATTTTACACCCACTACAAATGCGGGCAAGATTGTCGCGAGTATATCGGCCGTAGTTTCGGTGGCGGTTATAGCACTACCGTCAGGTATCATTACAGCGGCTTATATGAAAGAGATAAGTAAGAAAAAAGGTGCGCACGAGCTTTGAAGAATCTTAAATATTTGCAAAATAGCATATTGTGTGCTATTTTAAATCCATATGTTAAGTTTTTGTTTGACATAAGATACATTTGTTAGGGGATGACATAATGGAGAAAGAGGAAAGTCATAATAATATTACCGTTTACTATGGCCTTGGCAAAGGAAAGACCCATGCGGCATTAGGCAGAGGCGTAGTAGCGGCAGGACAAGGACTTAGAGTCAATATTATTCAATTTTTCAAATCAAAAAAGGACTTTAATATTGACTATTTCAGCAGACTTGAACCTGAACTTAAGTACTTCAGATTCCAAAAATCCGAAGGAAGTTTTGATTCGTTAGATGATGAGCAGAAAAAAGAAGAATGCGTTAATATGCAAAACGGTCTGTCATTTGCTAAGAAAGTTATGACAACCAGAGGCTGTGATGTGCTTATTCTTGATGAGTTCTTAGGTCTGGTCGAAAGCGGTCTTATATCACCGCAAGAGGTAGAAACACTTTTTGCATGCAAGCCACCTTCAATGCAACTTATTATTACAGGCCAGGTATTGAACGAGGTCGTAAGAAGAGCAGCAGGAGAGGTTTACAATATCACACCGGATAAATAATAAGAAAGATGCCGCCACAGCAACAGTAACAGTAAAGTAAGGGATTGTATTTAATATTGTTTTGGTATAAAATAAGTCTACCGTTTTATAAGGCGGTAGACTTATTAATTGATGTGAATTTTGGAATTGATAGCAGAGGGTTAAAGGAGGACATGATGTCACTTTTTAAAGGCGCAGGTGTGGCGATTGTTACACCCATGAAGGAAGACTTAAGCGTTGATTACGATGCTCTTAGAGAAAACATTGATTACCAGATTGATAATGGTACTGACTGCATCGTTATTGTAGGGACAACCGGAGAGGGCTCTACACTTAGCATGGAAGAGCACAAGAAAGCTATAGAGTGTGCAGTGAAATTTGCAAAAGGAAGAGTTCCGGTAGTAGCAGGAACGGGTTCTAACTGTACTGAAACAGCAGTTGAACTTTCTGTTGATGCACAAGAATCCGGAGTTGACGGAGTATTGGTGGTTACTCCATATTATAATAAAGCAACACAGCAGGGACTTATCAAGCATTATTCGACAATTGCCGAGGCAATAAAGGTACCTATGATTCTGTACAATGTACCATCTCGAACCGGATGCAATATTATGCCGCAGACGGTAGCAGAGCTTGTTAAGAATAATAGTAATATCCGTGGATTAAAGGATGCGACAGGTAATATAGAGCAGGCTGTTCATACCATGACACTTGTAGATGGCAATTTGGATCTTTATTCCGGTAATGATGACCAGGTAGTGCCGCTTCTTTCAATCGGTGGTGTGGGAGTAATATCAGTATTATCTAATATTGCGCCCAGGTATGTACATGATATGGTTATGAGCTATCTTGATGGAGATACAACAAAAGCTGCCCAGATGCAGCTTAAGGCTTATCCTCTGATTAAGAAGTTGTTCTGCGAGGTTAATCCTATTCCGGTAAAGGCTGCTATGCAGATGCTTGGCATGAAGTCTGGACCGCTTAGACTTCCGCTTACACAGCTTTCGGCTCAGAATGAAGAGCCTCTTAGAGAAGAACTTAAGAAGTTTGGCTTACTTTAATTACTAGGAGGGCATAAGGGGATAAAGCATCTCCTTATGTCCTTTTGTCTTTCATATTAATAAATTAGGAGGATCATTATGGCAAAACTTGATGTTACCGAAGATATGTATCTTAAATTGCTCTCACGCGAATACCCAAGTATTGCAGCTGCGACAACAGAGGTTATCAATTTACAGGCAATATTGAACCTGCCTAAAGGTACGGAGCATTTCCTGACAGATATACACGGTGAATATGAGCAGTTCCTTCATGTGCTGAAAAATGGTTCGGGAGCTATAAGACGTAAGATAGAAGAACAATTTGAAAGCACGCTTTCTGCTGCGCAAAAGCGAACACTTGCTACACTTATCTATTATCCCGAAAAGAAATTAGAGTTAATACTTGAAAATGAGGAAAATGTAGAAGATTGGTATAGAGTAAATATTTACAGATTGGTGCAGGTGTGCAGGGCGGCATCATCCAAATACACCAGATCAAAAGTAAGAAAAGCGCTTCCTAAGGATTTTGCCTATATTATTGATGAGCTTCTTGCAGAAAAAGATGTTAATTCCAGGGATCAGGTTGGCTACTATAACGAGATAATCAATTCGGTAATAAGAACAGGAAGAGCCAAAGAGCTTGTTATAGCTTTATGTAATACTATCAGGCGATTTGTTGTAGACCATCTTCATGTACTTGGGGATATATTTGACAGAGGGCCCAGACCTCATGATGTTATGGAGGCGCTTATTGAACATCACAGCGTAGATATCACGTGGGGGAATCACGACGTAATCTGGATGGGCGCAGCTGCCGGTGAGACTTGCTGTATGGCAAATCTTCTTAGGATTTCGGCAAAGTACGGTAATCTTGACATATTAGAGGACGGATATGGAATAAATTTAATTCCGCTGATGAGACTTGCGCTGGAGGTTTACAAGGATGATCCTTGTGACAGCTTTAAACTAAGCTACAGAGAAGATGAGTACGATGGACAAAATGAAGAACTTGATCAAAAAATGCACAAAGCAATAGCTGTAATTCAGTTTAAGCTTGAGGGACAAAAAATGCTAAAGCACCCTGAGTTTGACATGAATGAGAGACTTATAATGCATACGATGGATCTTGATAAGGGAACGGTTGTGGTTGAAGGTAAGACCTATGAGCTTACAGATACTTATTTCCCGACATTTAACCCGGATGATCCATATGCGCTTTCAAAAGAAGAAGAGGAAGTTGTAGAACATCTTCGCAAGTGTTTTATTAGTTGCGAAAGACTTCAAAGACATATTCAATTTTTATATGCGAAGGGCAGTCTGTACAAGGTATATAATGGCAACCTGCTTTATCATGGATGCGTGCCGCTTAACGAGGATGGAACCTTCAAAGAAGTTGAGATATATGGAAAGAAGTATAGCGGAAAAGAATTGTATGATACATTAGACAGCTATGCCAGAAAAGCATATTATTCACTTGATAAAGAAGAAAAGCAAAAGGGTATGGATATTATGTGGTATATATGGGAGAATAAGAATTCTCCGGTGTTTGGTAAAGGCAAGATGACCACATTTGAAAGATACTTTATAGCTGATAAGGCTACTCATAAAGAACCCAAAAATCCATATTATAAACTTATGGAAAATGAAGAGGTTGTGACAAATATCCTGGCGGAGTTTAATCTTACGGGAGAAGAGGCGCATATAGTTAACGGACATGTGCCGGTCGAGCAAAAGAAGGGCGAGTCGCCTATTAAGTGTAACGGTAAGCTGCTTTTGATTGATGGAGGATTTTCAAAAGCATATCAAGGTAAAACCGGAATAGCGGGATATACGCTTGTGTATAACTCTTACGGGCTTATGCTTGCAGCGCATGAACCTTTTGTATCGGTTGATATTGCTGTAGAGCAGGAACTTGATATACATTCTGATAAGATACTTGTTCAGAAGGTGAATAAAAGGAAGCTTGTTGCAGATACCGATGTCGGAAAAGAAATTAAAGAAAATATATTAGGCCTCGAACGTTTGATTGAGGCGTACAGAACAGGATACAAAGTAACAAATTAATGGAGGGAATATGACCAGAATAATATTACACGGATGCTTCGGAAGAATGGGAAAGAAAGTCGAAGCACTTATTGATCAGGATGAGAATGTAGAAATTGTAGCAGGGATAGATGCGCTTGAAGGCAATGCCAAGTATCCCACATTTACCAATATAGATGACTGCGACATTAAAGCGGATTGTATAATAGATTTTGCCAATGCAGCAGCAGTTGACCGACTCTTAGATTACTGCGTGGCAAAAAAAATACCGCTTGTGCTTTGCACAACAGGGCTTTCTGACGAGCAGGAAAAGAAAGTTGTAGAATCTTCGAAACAAGTTGCAATATTAAAATCGGCAAATATGTCGATAGGTATTAATCTTCTTGATAATGTATTAAGACAGATATCGGATACATTAGCTAAAAGCGGCTTTAATATCGAAGTGGTTGAGGCGCATCATAATAGAAAACTGGACGCTCCATCCGGCACTGCGCTTTCGCTTGCGCATAGCATACAGGATTCTCTAAGCGAATCCTATGAATTGGTATATGATAGATCGAGCAGAAGGCAGGCAAGACCTAAAAACGAAATAGGCGTCTCGGCTGTTAGAGGCGGCGGCATTGTAGGCGAGCATGACATTATATTTGTAAGCGAAACGGAAAAGATTGAGTTGTCGCATACCGCATTTGATCGCGCGGTATTTGCATCCGGAGCTGTTGCAGCTGCTAAATACCTGCAGAATAAGGAAGATGGACTCTACAATATGAAAGAAGTTATATCTCAGACGAGATGACCCCCGCTTCTAAGCAAAGCGTAGGCGGGGGAGAGAGACTTGAACGTAAAGACATAACCATAAAACCTGAGATGACTCCTGGAAGGCACATAAAAGCTAAAACTTGCATATAATTGGCATTTAAAGTAAAATGTATTATATGACTATCCTTTTACCATAACAGCAGTATGGTG
>CAJOPM010000130.1 GCA_905236225.1 uncultured Eubacterium sp. | reverse complement strand
GCATAATACCATACGCAATTAGCAGAGTCAAGAAAAGTCGGCTAACTCATGACTAAAGTCACGAGTGTGCGCCGCCAATTACATCAACAACCAAAGAGAGCGTATCCACCGCTTCCTTGGATATATCACACCCGAGATGATACACCTTAATATCATCTAATAATCTTTCTATAAGATCCATTGCATGATTTTGAAATGTCTTATTCCAACTGTTTATTGTAATCTGCGCATACAACTTAAAAAAAGCCTCTGAAGGTGAGAGTACTCTTACGTTATTGCTCTTTTCCTGCGTAAGGGTTACTATCGCCCTTATGGGGAGTTTTTTATTATAGCATACTCCTGATGTGCCGCATACGGGCCATCCGTCCGCCACCCATCTGCCATCTTGTATATAAATCAGTGCTTTGTCTCCGTTAACAACAGTTGCTCCTTTATATTTTTCCCATAGCCCGGCATGTGTTGTCTTGCCGCCGCCCGACGGAGCACTTAACAAAATTGCCTCATCTTCATAGCACATATACGCACAATGAAGTACCAGGGAATCATTTTTAATCATATGTCTCTCAAGCGAAAAAAGGGAAACAAAATATGGAGCTAAGGCAAGCTCTTTTGCCTGAGACGACAAGAAATATATATCACTGTTATTATCATCACTTTCGATGCACATTGCATAATTCTTCTCAAGTGCCGGAAATCCTAAAAGCCTGTGTTCTTTATCCCCTTCATTGTAGATTGCCGCATCAAGCCTTAGAGCGTCTTCTTTTCGACTGGGCAGCTTAATTTCATCTACCATATGTATATGATAGGTATAATACATACCATCATCATTTGTTTCGAAATTAAACATATATGGCATCAGGATAAATTCATCGGGATAATCTATTATAAAATTAAACTTTCCTATTCTAAACGTCTTTTTCATTTAATCAACATCACCTGAGTATTATACCGCACGCAAAATAAACGCCCAACATCACATAGCTTATAATATCTATTCTCTCATAATGCAGCGGATGAAGCTTTCCTCTGTGCGCACCGCCATGATATGCCCTGGCTTCCATTGCAGTTGCAAGTTCGTCCGCACGTCTGAACGCCGATACAAAAAGCGGAACCAAAATAGAAAGCATCGTCTTTGCTCTCTTAATCAAACTTCCATTTTCAAAATCAGCTCCTCTTGCCGTCTGCGCTCTTTTTATTCTGCCTGCTTCCTGAGTAAGTATCGGAATAAATCTAAGCGCAATCGTCATAGTCATCGCGATATCGCTAACCGGTACTTTAAAGAGTTGCAGCGGAGCAAACACCTTTTCAAGTCCGTCTGTAAGTTTGGACGGGGTAGTGCTAAGAGTCATAATCGATGTGCCTATCACAAGATAAATAAGCCTAATTGTCATAAGCACGGCGTTTATTACACCCTGATCGGAGATTATCGTAACATTTCCACTTGCTACAAGTGCTTCACCCGGCGTAAAAAATATATTAAAAAGAGCCGTAACTGCACATAATATATATATTCCTCTTATCTGCCTTAAGATAAGTCTTATGGGAAGCCTGGATAAGAAAAGAACCAGTATCAAAAAAATACTTTGTATTATCAGCCCGCTTGCCCCCTTGAATGCAAACAGCGATATTATATATATAAGTGTCCCTATAATCTTCACTCTCGGATCCAAATTATGAATCAGTGTATTTGCCGGATAATATTGACCTAATGTAACATTCATTCTTGCCACGTCTTAATCTATTTTCTCCTATTTTCTTTGATTAACCAGCTCCATTGATTCTTTGCCGGTCATATGCTCTATCACCATTTCATAGAGTACCATGTTTTTATAATTGCGCCTCATATCTTCATCAACCGCTTCTTTAGGCGAGTATTTAAGGCCAAGCTCAATTGCGATATTTTTCTTTTTCTCATCTTCTTCTACAACCGCAATCTTGCCAAATGCAATTACGCTTCTGTATATGTCGGTAACCTTTTGCGGCACAATCTCATCCTTATCAATAACGCAAAATGACGCCTTATCATTAGATAATATTGCATCATGCTTATGTCCGGATTTTGCTCCGTGAAAATACAATTTACCATCTAAATAAATATAATTAAGAGGCACTCCGTATGGATAACCCTCATCGCCGATAAGTGATAAAACCCCGGTTAATCCTCTTTCAAAAACCTTTATTGCCTCTTCATCTGCCAACTGCTGTTTAAAGCGTCTCATTTTTCTAAACATAATAAACTCCTTTTATTCAAGTCTCGCTCGCGAGACTTGGCGCTTTCTTTGCGTCAGCAAAGCTGACATATTTCATATGCAAATCTTAAGCGCATCAAAAGCGGAGCGTTTATCTCAGTCGGAGATTGCGACGG
>CAJOPM010000129.1 GCA_905236225.1 uncultured Eubacterium sp. | reverse complement strand
TGTCATAACCCCCACCTACGCTAACGCTTAGAGGTGGGGGATTTCTCCGACTGAGTTAAATTTTAACCGCGTATACAATCTTATAAATAATAATATAAAATATACTGATTATAATAATCGGTATAATAATTGCAGCCGGCTCAATAGCATCACTAAATTCGGCGAATATACCTCTCGTCTGATGTATAATGTATTTTGACAGATGTATTCCTGCTATAATACCGCACACTATTCCGGCTATACAGGTAAATACAGTTTCCAATCCCAAATAACGTCTAATCTCACCCGGCGCAAATCCATTGATATGCATCACATCAATCTCAGTTTGCTTCTCGCTCATTTGCATATCTACAAGCACGATTACCACAACTGATGCCATTGCAATTGCAAAACCCGTTATAACAAAAATAATATAATTAAATGATTTGAAAAATCCCCTAAAATAATCTAAATTCTTATCTGCATCCTTAAAGCCTCTGTATCCTGATACATTTTTAATGCCATCTATCACTTTTTGACTATCAGACCCATTAAATCTTACCATTAGATTGTCCGGCTCATATGAATTTTCAAATACCTTTTCATAATATGACGGCGTCATATAAGTCTCAACACCTATATAGCTTGTAAAGACTTTCGCGACCTTAACACTGTATATATTTCCGCTTTCATTTATCAGCTGTATATAATCACCTTTATCTATGCTCAGATAGTCAGCTATCCTCTCGTTTATCACTATCCCATCTACATTTTTTATCGTCCTATTATTTTTATCACGTATAGATATATACTTCTTAGCAAGGTTCAAATCGAGTACATTAAGCTCTGATGGAAGTGATAGATTCTTGCCCTTAATAGAGATATAATCAACCTTTGTCCTTATATAGGAAACGCCTTCATCATTTAATTTGCTTTCAATATCTTTAAGCGTCTGCTCTGTGGATGCATCATAACTTATATATCCATCAAAAGAAATAATCTCATCTTTTTGATAGTTTATAGTCTGTGCAACGCTATATCTTATGGTAAAGCTTATTATTACCAGCATCATAGCTGCCGCAGAGGCTACAATTGAAATTATTACTCTGTGTTTTTCCAAGAACATATTCCTGAAAATTATTCTATTTAAAGAATAATGGCGCTTCTTTGCCTTGATTGTCAGTTTTTTTACTTCATCTTTTCTTAACATATCAAGGATATTATATCCCTTAATTTTCCTTATAACTGCAGATATCTCGGCAAATGCCGCTAAGCATACTATCGCTGTAAATATCAATGCATACAGCGGATATACGGCCACACCCGGCGTACTAATCGCATAGCTTTTTGCAAATTCTACTATAATTACTCTCTCTACAAAGCAAACCCCCAGTACTATGCCGCACAGTGCCCCTATAAGAGCTGCAGATATACCATAAACAAAGTATGGCATATATATTTCCCTATCTGTAAATCCATTAGTCATCATATCAGCTATTATCGGCTTGTCTTCTTGGAGCATTTTATTAATGCTGATTCCCATAATAAGCAAAGCCATAAACATAAATGCGCCCATATAACAAGGAACTAAGCTTCTTATCACACTTGCATTATAGTGCGCTGTAATATAGGAAATATTGTCATACAGGCTTGTGATAATAAGGCCATCATCTTCATGCTGCTCTAAAAGCTTCATATGAGCGAGCATCTTCTCTTTTGTTTCTTTGTGCTCATCAAGGTATGACGAATATTTCTTCAGATATCCATCATATATACTTTTAAGTTTTTCATATTGCCCGGGATATATCTCATCAGACAGCTTGCCGATTGCATCAGCTACATCGCTAACCTTATCTACATAACTGCTTGAAAATCTATCGGTATTTTGTACGCCTTCTACTCTTATCAATACGCTCATATACGATTCATTTAACAGCTCCGTATCAAATCCGCCTTTATTAATCATCACATATGGCACGGTGGTGTATTTTGTATTTACATGATCAGGGTGCTCTACTATTCCTGTAATTTCATATGATTCGTATCTTAAAAATCCTGCTCCCTGATAGGAATCATCATAAATGCTTTCTATGTTGAAGCCGCCATCATCAGTTAATTTAATCGTATCTGATATTTTAAGTCCAATCGCATCAGCCAAAGATTTTTCAATTACGCATTCATTATCAGACCATGGCATTGTCCCCTCAACCAAAGTAGGGGTATCAAAGCTTAAATTATTCGATATTACTCTTACTCTTTGCTCTTTGTTATCAGAATGTGCTATTGCAGATACCCTGTATCCTCCTTCTGCCTCCTGCACTCCCTCAAGAGATGTGATTTGTGATATGTCTTCTTCGGATATTAGTATTGGCGATATCACCTCAATATCTCTGTAGTTTACCTCATCACAATAATTCGAGTAGGAATCCTCATGCCTCTTTGCGCCAAAAACAGCTCCCTCAAATACCCCTATACCGATTATCAATATAAGCACTATAGAAAAATATGTGATTTTCTGTTTTTGAATACTTCTAAACGCACTCCTATACAGCCATTTTTTTGTCATATTCTGCCTTCTTTAATCGTTAAAACCCTATCTGAAAGTCTCGTAAATTCTACATCATGCGTTGCCATCACAACGCTTATGTGCTGCTCTTTTACTACTTTTGTAAGTAACTTCAACACGCTTTTTGCCGTCTTGGGGTCAAGCGATGCCGTAGGTTCATCAGCTATGATTATATCCGGAAGCTTTACGATTGCTCTTGCTATTGCTACCCTCTGGCGCTGCCCTAAAGACAGCTCAGATGGAAAATGATTGCAGCGCTCTTTAAGTCCTACATCTTCTAAACACTGTATAGGATCTAAACTTTTATCACTTAGGGATGCTATCATCTGTACATTTTCAAGAGCGCTAAGATTCGGCATCAGATTTGATTCCTGAAAAATATAACCAATGTGCTTCCTACGATAGCAGGTAAGCACGTCTTTATCGGCGGTGCTTAAATCTTCACCATCATATATAAGACTTCCCGCATCCATCCTGTCTATTCCGCCGATTATATTAAGGAGAGTCGTCTTACCGCATCCCGACTCTCCTAAAATAATAACAAACTCATTCTCGCAGATATCAAGAGAAATACCATCAAGCACCCTTATAGTCTCTGATTTGCTCTTGTAATCTTTTATGCAATCTCTAACTGTTAATTTAATATTATCTTTCAATTTATCACCTTAAGGTCAAGACTCGCTC
>CAJOPM010000128.1 GCA_905236225.1 uncultured Eubacterium sp. | reverse complement strand
TTTTGATGCGCACGGATTCGGACAGGAATTTGTCTGCTGAAGCAGACCCGAATCCGGCGCGCAAGACTCGCGAGCGAGTCTTGACAGGTAAAATCAAAGGGGCAATATATGTCCTTGACTTTATGTGCCCCTTTGGAATATAATGTCATTGCTGTGCCGGCGTGTCGGAATTGGCAGACGAGGCAGACTCAAAATCTGTTGGTGGCAACACCGTGCGGGTTCAAGTCCCGCTGCCGGCAGTTAATTCCCCATTGATGATTCTTTACATCATTGGGGCTTTTTGTTATATGGAAGGATTCTTATGTCAAAGAACAATGGTATATCACGAATAGATGAAGATATAGCAAATAATGCATTAAGCGGAGCTTATCTTTTATATGGTGAAGAAACTTATCTTCTTAGGCAATATAAAAATAAAATAATAAATGCGCTATTTCCCGAGAAGGATACTATGAATTGCAGTTATTTTTCCGAAGAGGATGCGGATGAGGGCAAAATAATTGATTTGGCTGAGACTATGCCGTTTTTTGCAGAAAAAAGGCTTATAGTCGTTACGGGAAGCGGTTTCTTTAAAAAAGGGAGCGAAAAGCTTAGTGAATATTTAAAAGAGATTCCGGATTATCTGGTAATAATCTTTTGCGAAAAAGAAGTAGATAAGAGAACTGCTATATATAAAACAGCAAGTAAAAATGCCGTATGTGTGGAATTTACCACACCTACAGATGACGTCCTTGTTAAGTGGATCATAAAGCGTATTAAAGATGAATCAAAAAAAATATCTAAGGATGCATTAAATATTTTTATGGAAAAATGCGGCCAGGATATGGAAAAAATCAATACAGAGCTTGAGAAGCTTATAATGTATTGCTATGAGTCGGATGATATTACGATAGAAGATGTAAATGAAATTTGCTCGGAAACACAAAGTGAGCATGTCTTCTTAATGCTCGAGGCTATGGTAAAAAAAGACAGAGAAAAGGCTATAGAGTTATATCTTGAACTTCTGGAGAATAAAAAAGAAAAGCCGATTGGTATATTGGCAAGAATTACTTGGCAGCTAAAAGTATTGTGGCAAATCAAACAGATGAGCATTTCGCATGTTTCATCGGCGGATATGGCAAGACAGATGGGATATTCGCCATATATGATAAGAAAAAATGAGTCACTTGCAAGAAGATTTTCGGCTGATATTTTATATGATCAGCTTAGTTTTTCGATTGAGCTTGAAGAGGGAGTAAAGAGCGGAAAGCTTTCGGAAAATGTAATAGTAGAAATGATGATTGATAAGTGCTGCAAATAATAAAAGCTTTCGGAAATGACGGAATCCGAAAGCTTATATTTAATGTAATTATGCTGAGATAGCGTTTACAGCCTTGGTAAGACGTGAAACCTTTCTTGCAGCATTGTTTTTATGGTAAATTCCCTTTGAAGTAGCTTTGCTGATTTCAGAAATAGCAAGCTGAAGAGCTGATGCAGCTTCTTCGGCATTCTTAGCAGCTACTGCAGCCTCGACTTTCTTAATAGAAGTCTTAACGCGAGACTTGATTGACTTGTTACGCTGAGTCTTAGTCTGTGTGACAAGAATTCTCTTCTTAGCTGATTTAATGTTAGCCAATGTGAGCACCTCCTTCATATTAAACTTTAATTGCTGCGTGCTCTCGAAAACAGACACGGCGCTTTCTAAACGCACACACTTTTGATATTATAAGAAAATAAGTCAAATATGTCAATCATCTTTACAAAAAAAATTTCCCTTGTTATTATGTATAAGCTGAAATTAAAGGAGAACACAAATGGCAGATCTTAGTAAGATTAGGAATTTTTGTATAATAGCACATATTGATCATGGTAAATCTACACTTGCAGACAGAATTATAGAGATGACGGGCCTGTTGACAAGTCGCGAGATGCAACAGCAGGTGCTTGATAATATGGATCTCGAAAGAGAAAGAGGTATTACTATCAAGTCGCAGGCTGTAAGAACTGTATATAAAGCAAAAGATGGTAATGAATATATATTCAATCTTATAGATACCCCGGGGCATGTAGACTTTAATTATGAAGTGTCCAGATCGCTTGCTGCATGTGATGGAGCAATATTGGTGGTGGATGCTGCGCAGGGTATAGAAGCACAGACTTTGGCAAATGTTTATTTGGCATTAGATCATGATTTAGACGTGTTTCCGGTTGTCAATAAGATAGATTTACCGAGCGCAGATCCGGATCGCGTTGTTGAAGAGATAGAGGACATTATTGGCATTGAAGCACAGGATGCGCCTAGAATATCAGCAAAGACAGGATTAAATGTTGAAGATGTGCTTGAAGCAATTGTTAATAAAATCCCTGCGCCAAGCGGGGATGAGAATGCGCCGCTCAAAGCTCTTATATTTGATTCATTATACGATCCGTATAAAGGAGTAATAGTATTTTGCCGCGTGATGGATGGCACCTTAAAATGTGGTACGAAGATTCGCATGATGGCGACAGGAGCTGAGGCCGAGGTGGTAGAATGCGGATATTTCGGCGCAGGTCAGTTCATTTCATCAGGGGAACTTTCGGCCGGTATGGTTGGATATTTTACTGCAAGTTTGAAAAATGTTGCTGATACCAGAGTCGGAGATACGGTGACTTTGGCGGCTAATCCATGTAGCGAGGCACTTCCCGGATATAAGAAAGTGCAGCCTATGGTATATTGCGGGGTGTATCCGGCTGATAGCGCAAAGTATCCTGATTTAAGAGATGCTCTTGAGAAGCTTCAGCTTAATGATGCATCACTTCATTATGAGCCGGAGACTTCGGCTGCGCTTGGATTTGGATTTAGATGTGGCTTTTTAGGATTGCTCCATTTAGAGATTATTCAGGAAAGATTAGAAAGAGAATATGATCTTGATCTTGTTACGACTGCCCCGGGAGTTATTTATAGGGTATATAAAACAAATGGAGAGATGATAGAACTTACGAATCCTTCTAATCTCCCGGATCCTGCTGAGATTGATTACATGCAAGAGCCGATGGTAAATGCTGAAATAATGGTGACAAGTGAATATGTCGGAGCTATCATGCAGTTATGCCAGGAGCGCAGGGGTGTATACATAAGTATGGAATATATAGAAGAGACAAGAGCGCTTATCAAATACACTATGCCACTTAATGAGATTATTTATGATTTCTTTGACGCTCTTAAATCAAGGTCGAGAGGATATGCTTCGTTAGATTATGAAATCAAGGGCTATGAGACATCAAAGCTTGTTAAACTTGATATATTAATTAATAAAGAAGAAGTTGACGCATTATCTTTTATAGTCTTTGAAGGCAGTGCTTATGAAAGAGGCAGAAAGATGTGCGAAAAACTTAAAGAAGAAATACCAAGACATTTATTTGAAATACCTATTCAAGCTGCAGTTGGCGGCAAGATTATTGCAAGAGAGACGGTTAAGGCAATGCGAAAAGACGTGCTTGCAAAATGTTACGGCGGAGATATTACCAGAAAGAAAAAACTTCTGGAAAAACAAAAGGAAGGAAAGAAACGTATGCGCCAGGTCGGAAGCGTAGAGATTCCGCAAAAAGCGTTTATGAGTGTACTAAAACTTGATGAGGATTGATAAAGCGGGGATATATATTCATATCCCCTTTTGCGTTAAAAAATGTAATTATTGCGATTTCTTATCATTTGTTTGTGATGAGGATGGTGTTAAGAGATATATTAAACGTCTTAAGCACGAAATTGAGGAAAAGGCATATAGATACAAAGATAAAGAATTTTCCACAATTTTTATAGGCGGGGGTACGCCAAGCAGTATCAGCGCACATTTGATTAAAGATGTATTAAATGTAGTTTATGAGTGCTATAACATAGAAGAAGATTCGGAGATTACAATTGAATCAAATCCGGGAACGCTCGATAAGGAAAAACTAAGTGTTTATCGTCTTGCAGGGATCAATCGGCTAAGCATAGGTTTGCAATCACCTAATGATAAGGAAATTAAGATTTTAGGCAGAATACACACCTTTAAAGATTTTGAAAGGTCATATTATATGGCCAGAGAAATAGGCTATGACAACATTAACATTGATCTAATGAGCGCACTTCCTAACCAAACAGTAGAGGATTATAAGAAGAATCTTAATACTGTGATTGATTTTGCGCCGGAACATATATCGGCATATAGTTTGATAATAGAACAAGATACCCCATTTTATGACATTTACCATGAAGACGATTATCTTAGGTCTATGGGGAGCAAGAGCAGGTATTTGCCAAGTGAAGAAGAAGAGCGCAATATGTATCATATGACAGAGCAAATATTGACTAATGCCGGATATAACAGATATGAAATATCTAATTACGCAAAAGAAGGGTTTGAATGCAGACACAATTTGGGATGCTGGGAACTAAGAGAATATATAGGCTTTGGTTTGGGAGCAGCATCTTATGAAGGTTTCAAAAGATATAATAATATTAAGAAATTAGACGATTATATAAATGCAAAGAATACAATAGATGAAAAAAGTATAGAGTGTATAGATGAAGAGGAGCAAATGACAGAATATATGATTCTTTCTCTGCGGCTTACAAAGGGTGCTTCTTTTGATGAATTTAAGATAAGATTTAATAAGGATTTAAGGCAGGTTTATAAACAGGTTAACGATAAGCTTTTTAAAGAAGGGCTTATTATAATGGATGATAATCATATTGCGCTTAGCAAAAGAGGATTTGATCTGGCAAATTATTGTATGATGCAATATTAGAAAGGATTTAACATTATGCTTTGGGATGTACATATGCATACCATGTTTTCGGGTGATAGCGAGGCTGATCCTGAAGATATGATAAGAGCCGGTATTAAAGAAGGACTTTGTGGTCTTTGTTTTACGGATCATGAGGATTTGGATTATCCTGATGATGATGTGTTTGAAATTGATTTCAACACTTATTTTCCGCATATGAAAAGATTAAAAGAAAAATATAAAGATAAAATAGAAGTTCTGTGTGGTATGGAATTAGGACTTCAGACGCATCTTGCAGATATACATAAAGAACTTTTGGATAAATATGATTTTGATTTTGTAATAGGCTCATCTCATCTTGTTCACGGTGTTGATCCGTATTATCCTGAATATTATAAGGATAGAAGTGAAAAAGAGGCATATCTTGAGTATTTTG
Source organism: uncultured Eubacterium sp. (assembly GCA_905236225.1). GTDB lineage: Bacteria > Bacillota > Clostridia > Lachnospirales > Lachnospiraceae > Eubacterium_C. The sequence continues at coordinate 1,804 of CAJOPM010000128.1, read as the reverse complement.
AGTCAATTTATGAAAATATTAAGGCATATGATGGATTTGATGTATATGGTCATCTTGATTATGTTGTAAGGTACGGTCCCAATAAAGACAAGGATTATACATATGAAGGTTATAAAGACATAATAGACGAGATTTTAAAACTTCTTATTAGTAAAGATAAAGGGATTGAGGTGAACACTGCCGGTCTAAGAAAAGGGCTTAAATGTACTAATCCTTGTACAGATATTATAAAAAGATATTTAGAACTTGGAGGACAAATCATAACTTTAGGAGCTGATGCACACAGACCGAGCGACGTTGCTTATAAATTTAATGAAACGGCAGAACTGTTAAAAAGTTTAGGAATAAACAAGCTTTGCGTATTCAAAAATAGAATACCGAATTTCTTTGCGATAAGCTAAAAAAGCTGTTATAATGTGCAATGTATTTTCGGATTTTCGTTGAAAGGATAGTTTAGTTGAAAAAGTCAGTAAAGATAATTCTGGTAGTATTATGTGTTATCGCAGGTATATATGTGTCAGGTTTGGTGTTTTTTAATATGCATTATCTTCCCGGTACAGTTATCGAGGGAATAGATATGAGTTTAAATACCAAGGATGAAGTAAACTCTAAGCTTTCTGATTATGCTGATAATATCTGTGTTACCTACAAATTAGAGGGAAAGACCATAGAGACGTTAAGCGGTTTTGTATCTGTTGATGAGAGCCTTCTTCCTTCTACTATGGCATATACATGGCCTGTTAAGCTGATTGAAGAATATGTGGGGACATCTTCGACTGTGGCATATGCTAATCAGGTTTCTTCCGATGAAGAATTCTGGAATATTGATGAGAGCATGATAGCGCAGGTTATAGAAGAAATAGATATAAGCAAAGGGAAGGAAATATTTTTCTATAAGGGAGCTTATCTTTCGTATGAGAATTTGAAAGACAGCATTATAGAATATACTAAAGGCAATCTTGGTAATGATGTAGAACTTATAGATCGAATTGATGAAGCAAAAGAAATGGTTTCATCTAATGAAGAAGAACAAGCTGCTATAGAACAGGCTAATAAAATTATATCTACAGATATTACATATAAAGATGGAGATATATCGCTTAAGCTTACAAAAAAGAAAATTGTCTCATTTATCAAGATTACTGAGGATTATGAGGTTAAAATAAAAGAAAAAGCACTCACTAAATATGTTGAAAACTCTATTGCAAAAGCATTTGACACATATGTCGGAGATACTATGACAATAGAGCGCCCGGATGGCAGTACATTTGATGTCGAAATAAAAACATACAGATATACGGTAGATGTAGAAAAAGAGAGCAAAAAGCTTCTTAAAAGACTTAATAAATGCGTGGATTATACCGGCGCTCCAATATATAGTTCCGAGGCTAGCAGGGATACTCCGGATAATTATATAGAAGTAGATATTACCAATCAGCTTGTTACGGTAGTTAAAAATGGTAAAAAAGCATATACTACTTCATGTGTCACGGGAAAGCCCACTTCTGAGAGAGCAACAAAGACAGGAGCGTGGGTAAACAGCTGGAGAGCAACTGAGTGGACTATGGTTAAATATGAAACGTTCGTTCATTACTGGATGCCGTTTACATATGACGGACAGGGCCTTCATGATGCGACATGGAGAAGCTCATTTGGAGGAAGCATATATAAGTACAATGGATCTCACGGATGCGTTAATTTACCGCTTTATGCCGCAAAGACCATATATGAAATGACAAGTACAGGATGGCCGGTATTTGTACATTATTAAATGAAATCAATATTTTACCGCAGTGTAAGCAAT
>CAJOPM010000127.1 GCA_905236225.1 uncultured Eubacterium sp. | reverse complement strand
TATGCAAATCTTAAGCGCATCAAAAGCGGAGCGTTTATCTCAGTCGGAGATTGCGACGGAATGCTTAGCATTCCTAGTCCTTTAGGGCAACCCCGACTGAGACCAGTTTGTTATAACCCCTACCTTCGCTACGCTTAGAGGAAGGGGGCTTATCCGACTAAGATAAAGGGCACCGATATGCTCATTGCTTAATCGGTGCCCTTTTCATAAGACTTTGTTAGTCAAAGTTTCTATTTAGTAAGCGGATATTTTTTTGTAAGTTTTTCTATCATAGGCAATACTTTGTCTCTTGCCTGTTCCTTTTCCTTAACAGTGAGTGCTATAGCCTCAGCAATAACATCCATATCCTCCTCAACAAGTCCTCTGGACGTTACGGCCGGTGTACCTAATCTGACACCGCTTGTTACAAACGGTGATTTAGGATCATTTGGAACCGTGTTCTTGTTGCAGGTGATATTTTCCTGATCGAGAAGATTCTCAAGAAGCTTACCTGTCATATCATAACTTCTAAGATCTACCAGCATCAAGTGATTATCAGTTCCTCCTGATACTATCTGTATATCTCTGCTAAGAAGTCCCTTTGCAAGAGCCTGTGCGTTCTTAAGTATCTGGCTTTGATACTCTTTAAACTCATTTGTAGATGCCTCTAAGAAACATACAGCCTTAGCTGCTATAACATGCATAAGCGGTCCGCCCTGGATTCCCGGGAATATAGCCTTATTGAAATTGTACTTATCTGCTATCTGCTGATTAGCAAGTATCATACCACCTCTAGGACCTCTGAGGGTCTTATGTGTAGTAGTAGTTACGATATCTGCGTATGGGAAAGGACTTGGATGAAGTCCGGTCGCAACAAGTCCTGCTATATGAGCTATATCGGCCATCAAAATAGCGTTGCACTTGTCTGCTATCTGTCTAAACCTCTTAAAATCAAGCGTTCTTGCATAAGCGCTTGCTCCGCATATGATGAGCTTTGGCTTGCACTCCATGGCAATCTTTTCTACCTCATCATAATCTATAAAGCCTTCATCATTAACTCCGTAAGGCACTACGTTAAAATACTTTCCGGAAAAATTAACCGGACTGCCATGTGTAAGATGTCCGCCATGATCTAAGTTCATACCCATAAATGTATCACCCGGCTCTAACACGGCAAACTCTACTGCCATATTAGCCTGTGCGCCTGAATGGGGCTGTACATTAGCATAATCACATCCAAAAAGCTTCTTTGCTCTCTCTCTGGCAAGCTCTTCTACAACATCAACGCACTCGCATCCTCCGTAATATCTCTTAGCCGGATATCCTTCTGCATACTTATTAGTAAGAACTGATCCCATAGCCTCTCTTACCGCAGGGCTGACCCAGTTCTCAGAAGCAATAAGCTCTATATGCGAGTTCTGTCTTTTGAATTCCGCTTCTATGGCATCTGCAATCTGTGCATCTACCTTTCTGATTTCTTCCGTCAAAGCATTGTCTCCTTTCAGTATTTAAGCATTTTCATGCCGCCAACAGCAAAGATTATATCTAACTTTACCTTCTAATTCAAGTGAAATAAATCGCCGTTTGATTCGTTTTTTCATTATATATGACGAAAATCATTTATTTTACTATTGACATAGCATAATCAAAATAATAATATCTATATTTGAGTTGTATAGAATGTGAACAAAATTTGAATTATTCACATTTTGTTCACAAAACAATAATATAATCTTTTAGTGTTTCATTATAATAGTAGCATAATCTAAGGTTTTGCTCATATTATTTAAGGAGGTTTAGGGTTTATCCCTCAAATACTGAAATGAAAACTGCATTTAATTTATTCAAGAAACTATTATCACTGCTTCTTATTATACCATCAACTCTTTATATGGTATTTCAGTTCCTCATAAGAGGTATTTTTACCTTAAATAAGAAGTATGACGCATTTGTTGCTTCATTAAATAATAAACCAAAATTTGTGCGAGTAATCGGTGTTTTGAATAAATACTCTTTATTATTCCATGCACTGCACGCAGTAATTCTTTGCTTTTTAATAGAATGGATTTCAAGACATTCGTTCACTTCCGCACTTTCATTTGCAACGGATACGCCTGCAAGATTTTTATATAATTCTATGCTGATATTTGTATCCTTATTATTGGTATATCTTGTACGATTCAGATCTTTTCTTCGTTTGATCATCAGTCTTTTTTGGTTAATACTCGGTATTATAAACGGAGTTATACTCTCAAACAGGGTTACGCCATTCAACTTTACGGACTTTAAGATGGTTAATGACCTTCTTGCTATGGAAAACAACTATTTTACACATGGTGAGCTTATCGGAATAATTGTTGCTATCGTTGCTATTGCTGCTTTTCTTGTGTTGCTGTTTTTCAAGATTCCGAAATATAATTCTCGTCCTAAATACGGCGTAATCTTAAGCGGAATCATAGTTGGTTTTGCCTGTATCCCCACAGTTACCAGTGCTGCTATATCAAGCAATCTTCTTGCAGATTACTTCGGCAATTTGGCTCAAGGCTATGAAGAATACGGTTTCTTGTACAGCTTTTGCGCAAGTGTAGTAGACAGAGGTATGAATACGCCTGATGACTACACCAAAGATTCAATCGATAAATATCTTGCTACCTCTAATGATGAAGAGACCTCAATCTCATCTGATGAGCAGCCAAATATAATATTCATCCAGCTTGAAACATTTGTAGACCCGGATGATTTTAACTTCCTTTCATATTCAGAAGATCCTACGCCAAATTTCCACGCGCTTAGAGATTCAGGCGGCTCGGGCTATCTTACAGTACCTGTTGTAGGTGCCGGCACCGCTAACACTGAATTTGAAGTACTTACCGGTATGAGTATCGAATATTTCGGTCTTGGTGAATATCCTTACAAGACTATCCTTAAAAGCTCTAATGCCGAAAGTATCGCAGCAGATCTTTCTACCATAGGTTACTCGACACATGCCGTTCATAATAATGGTGGAAACTTCTATGGCAGATCCACGGTATTTTCAAATCTTGGCTTTGATACCTATACCAGTAAAGAGCTTATGAATATAACCGAGTATAATGCTCTTGGTACATGGGCTAAGGATGATATTCTTACCGGAGAAATTTTAAAATGCCTTGACTCAACCGAGGATCAGTCAGATTATGTTTATACTATTACAGTTGAATCTCACGGTACCTATGCTGACTATGAAGTTTTTGAAGATCCTAAAATAGAGGTTAGCGGCGGCGAAACAGAAGAAGAAAACTACCAGTGGGAATACTATATTAACGAGCTTCATGAAGTTGATAAATTCATTGGAGAGCTCATCTCCTCGCTTGATGAACGCGACGAGGATACGATTGTCGTTATGTATGGCGATCATCTCCCCACCATGGGACTTACAGAAGATGATATGGCATCCGGTAATCTTTATAATACAAGCTATGTAACATGGAATAATTTTGGGCTTGATATGGATGATGTAGATTTGAGCACATATGAGCTTTCATCTTATATAACAGAGCAGCTTGGTATACATGAAGGTACGATATTTACATACGAGCAGGCAAATGCATCCTACAGTGACTCTTCCCTTTCAAATGCCGAGTTTAAAGACGGTCTTGAGCTGCTTCAATATGATCTTCTGTATGGAAAGAAATATGCATATAACGGAGAGGATTTATTCCCTGCTACAGATCTTGAAATGGGTGTTGAAGACGTAATCATCTCCGATATTATCTATGACGAGGATGAAAGCTGCCTCAAGGTTTACGGCGATAATTTCACTAACTGGAGTTATGTATATATCAACGATGAGAAACAGTCTACGACATACGTCACCGATCACTATCTGGTTGTTAATAACATCTCATTAGATGACGGCGATGCGGTTGTTGTAAACCAGGTTGGATCAAAAGAGACGATATTTAGAAGTTCTAATCAGATTAATTATGCAGCTCCGATTACTGAGGGCGGAGGAAGCTTATCTATAGATTTATTTGATGATCAAAAATAAAAAAGAATAAATCAAAAAATCAAAAGCCGGATGCAAATCGCATCCGGCTTTTAATTTACTCTTTATTATTTTTATTCCCAACCTGTTCGGCTACGTATTCTTTAGCCGCGTCTGCTGATATTCCAAGTGATATTGCTATCTCTCCATAGAGACGGCTCTCCGCTTTCTTGTAAAAATTCTCATCAGAGGTAGTCATCTTCTTTCCGTTCATGATTCTAACTCTGCGTCTTTCATTTAAGGTCTTAATAACCTTAACAAGCTGTCTGCAATCTCCCGTCTTAAGAGCTTCTTTGAAGACCTGATCTCGCATCTTCTCATCAGTGATGCCGAGTGTATCTATATCCTTTATATCAGATATAAGCTTCAGTGTCATCTCCTTCTCCATAACGGGTCTCATAACTACTTTTTCATTGTCGATAGGGGTATAAATCCTAACGTCTTTTTCATAACAAGGACTAAGCGTATAATATAAGGTATCGTCCTCTTCCTCCTCATCCCAAACATCGAAGCCATCGTCAAAGTCATCAGTATGCTCTTTCGTACCTACTTCAAGTACCTTGCATACACCCTGCGCTCCGTAAACGATATAGTCTCCAACCTGGTACACCAAAATCACTCCTTTCTTAAATTGTTTGCCGATATATAATTCACAATCTCCCCCTCAAGACAGTAAATCTCTCCATAAACTATAATAACACGTTTTTTAACAAAATATAAGTGGAACTTTGGTCCTAATTTCGTCTGAGATATATCAAATGTATCATATAAGTTTCGCCCCGCAGTTTGAACAGAATTTTGCTCCTGATACCTTGTTGCCACACTGCGGGCAGAAATTAATTGCGCCTGCTGCTCCCTGTGTCTGAGCCGAGTCTACCTGCTGTATATTATTAACCATCTTGCCTGCCATCTGCATCCCCACCATCATCTCAGCCATAGAGCCCATTGTAGAATTATTGCCGATGTTCCCCTCAGACATAGCGTCTGTCATAGAAAGCTGCTGATATCGTCCGACATCGCCCACCATAGACTGTGCTGCGGCTTTAGTAAGAGTCTTTTGGATCTCTTCAGGATAGTTAAAGCTCATGATAGAAAATCCCATAACGCTAATACCATCCGATATCATCTGCATATCAAGATCTGACCTGATGCCCTCGCCGATTTCATCAGCATTTGCCTGCAGGTTGAACATATCCTTGCCTTCCTTACTTATCCACTTCATAAGAAGCTGATTTAGCACGCTTGTGATACGTATCTGCATATCCTCGACATAGTATTCCGACTTAATACCTGCAATTTTATCTATCAGAGCCGTATAATCCGAGACCTTTATGTTAGCTGTGCCGTTAGCTCTTATCGGCATACCGCCGGGCAGATTAGGGGTAGGTATCATAACAGGCGATTTCGTTCCCCATTTGATCACAAACTCTTTGGTATTAACAAATACCACTTCAGCTCTCATCCCGGAATTAAATCCGAATTTAAATCCTTTAAGAGTGGATAAAAACGGTATAATCTGTGATTCTATATCATACTCTCCATCATCTGTAAATATACCTTCAATCTTACCGTTGTATATGAAAATGGCGTCCTGAGAGGGTCTTATTATTAGCTTCGAGCCCTTTTTTATTTCTCTGTTCGTCCATTTATAAAAAATCATATCGTCTCTTGTTTCTTCCCATTCAACGACATTTGCAAACTGATTTCTAATTCCCATATCTAATCTCCAATACAGTAAAAGTTAGTTATTTTCCCATTTTTGCCTTTAGTGCTGCAAGTTCGTCTTCCACCTGGGCGCTTATTGCGCTATCAGCATTATCGTATTTTTCCTCAAGCTTAGATATACCGCCGTCTGCCGACTCATTAAGCTCAGTCATTGCATTTGCCTCATCAAGCATACGGTTTGCTTTTTCTTCCATTTTGTCAAATGCACTAAGACTATCTGCTGCATCCGTAGCAGAAGAGGTCATCTTATTGATATCCTCCGTGGCTTTTGCAAGCTTTACTTTGCTCTTAATCATCTGACTTCTCTCCTGCACACTTGCCAGGTCTTTGGTCAGCTTATCATACATCTGACGCATCTTTTCGCTGTTGGACTTTGCTGTATCATATGAAGCCTGCAAATCACTTTGTTTTTGCAAAAGCGTGCTTTTTTTAGACAAAAAAGTTCTTGCATCATCATCATTTCCCGCCGAAACAGCTTTTTGGGCATAGCTTTGCATCTTTTCTATCTGAGCAGCATTATCTAAAAGCTCACGTTTTGCGCGCTGTTCATCAGCCATAACTGCTGCCGTCTGTGCTTTAACATTTCCCAGATCCTTATTGAGATTTCTTATGCATTGGTCAACCATTTTCTCCGGATCTTCTGCCTTGTCTAAAAGTGCATTAACATTTGCCTCCATGATGTCTTTAAATCTTGCTAAAATTCCCATATTCTTCTCCTTTTCTTGTATTATCTTCTATCTATTCCCATTTTTTTGTAATATTTTTCCTTATCATAATACATATTTGTATCAGCTATATACTCTAAATCACTAAGAGTTGAAAGCGGATTTTCTTTATGAGATGCATATCCTAAAGATATCGAAAGCGTATCAGAGTATACGCCTCTCCAATCCCCCGCTTTTTTTCTTATTTCATTACATATTTCATTAGGATTATCTGTACAAATTATGGCAAAAAACTCATCTCCGCCTGTTCTATACACCTTACCAAGTCCCTGCATAGAAAGCGCAAGGCAGCTAGCCGCCCCCTTAATAAGCTCATCACCTGCCGCATGCCCTAATGTATCATTAACTTTCTTAAGACCGTTTACATCAGCCGAAACCAACACAAACAGTTCACCCAGGCCGCATTTTTTGTGTTCATCAAGGTCTTCTTCAAAGCATCTTCGATTATAGAGTCTTGTAAGTTCATCCGTAAGTGATAATCTAATAAGATGTTCTTCGCGTCTTTTTTCTTCATCTACGTTTCTGGTAGTATAAATTACTATGTCAGGAATACCGTCCACTGTTGCCTCTACTGTAACATATTGTGCGCGGAACCATCCTTCTACCACATCTATAAAATCCGCACTGATAATCTTTTTGCCCGAAAGTCTGGTTCTAACAGTAGTTATATCCGTGAATTTCAAAAAAGAATCTAACAT
>CAJOPM010000126.1 GCA_905236225.1 uncultured Eubacterium sp. | reverse complement strand
GTAGCGAGGTTGTTATGAGCAAGAACATAGACTTTAATACCAATATATTTTCGATTTTTGATAAAAATGCAAGCACTACCAAAGACCTGAATTTGCTTTCAGAATCCATTGATTTTAATAAAGAGTTTGCCGTTGGAATTTCTTTTGGTGATTTTATCGACGCTTTCGATACCCCAAGGAATGAAGAATATTTTTCCTACATGCAAAATCTATTCAAAATGTATAATGATATTTCATTAAATTTTTGCGACTTAAACCGTGGATGGTTATTAGAATATTCCCCTTTATTAATATCGGTTCTGGCTGTATTTTGCAAAGATAAAGCAGATACTTTTATAGATGAGATTATTATTCCTTTTAGCAGCAATCTTGAAGCAAAATATAAGCTTAATGTTTGCACCGGAATAGGGCTTATAGCAACAGATGCCAAGCAGCTGCACAACTCATATACCACCTCTAAATATGCCTATCATCTTTATTTTTTTCATCCTCAAAAACTTATTGATTTTAAGAATATAAAAGGGTCTTATTTATTATCTCAAGATGATTATGATTCATATTTTGAAAAGGCTTTTAATGCAATTATTACCCGCAACGAGCATGCTCTTGAAAGAATCGATGACTTAGTCGATATTATTGGGAAAATTCATTACGGCAACCATCTTGCTGCATGTATGCGAACAATGAATATGACAGGTTCACTTACTTCAAGACTGCAAAAATACAAACTTTTAGAGGGGGATTTTTATTATATTCAGGATGCCCTGCAGGAAAAAGTTCTTAACTGCAAAACATTTGAGGAATTAAAGGGGTATGTTCATTCTTATTATGCCCGTTTTCTTCCGGATATTTTCAGACTCGAGCGAACCGGAAGCAAAGCAATCGTTGAAAAAGTCAAGACATATATTAACGAAAATTTTATGGATGATTTGTCTATAGCAAAACTATCAAAGGTGGCCTGCGTTTCGACTAACTACTTTAGCCATATGTTTAAAAACGAAGTAGGAATCAATTATAAAGATTACGTAAGGGGGGTTCGAATGGAACACGCCCTTGACCTGGTTCTTAATACAGATTTAAACCTCTACAAGATTTCCGAAGCAGTCGGATACAAAAACCCGCGTACATTTACAGATGCCTTCAAACAAACATATGGACAAAGTCCCACTCATTATAAAAAAGGAAATCAAAAAAATAATTCCCCCGGCATTTAGAAATCATTCTTTCTAAATACCGGGGAATTTGCTTATTCACTATCTGCTACTGTCTCTTCACCTATATTCTCTTCATTTCCATCATGGAAGTAACCAATTGTATCGCTAAGCCTTATTGCTATTTCCTGAAGCGTTCCAACAGACTCAGCTATTGAAGCAAACGTATCATCAAGCTGTTGCATCGATGCATTGGTTTCCTGTGACGATGCTGCATTTTCTTCAGATATTGCCGAAAGATCCTGTATTATTCCAAACAATGTATCCTTAGAATTTTCAAGCACATCAACGTTTTGCGATATTGCGGTTGAGCTTGCACTGACTTCTTCAACATTGTCTGCCATAGCCTCCATCTCGGCCTGTGTTGAGCGTATCTGCTCTTCTTGAACGTTAATGTTATCATTAAGCTCATTCATTGCATTAACAGACTCCTGTGAGCTTGCTATAAGTATATTAACAATATCTCCGATCTGCTTAGCACTATCATCGCTTTGAGTTGCCAGCTTTGAAATTTCATCAGCAACTACAGCAAAACCTTTGCCGGCTTCTCCGGCACGTGCCGCTTCTATCGAAGCATTTAGCGAAAGAAGATTGGTCTGTGCCGCTATATTTGAAATTGCTTTTGTAAATTCATTAATCTGTTGCACCGAGCTATTGGTTTGATCAATAGTTTCAGATATCACGGATACCGATGCATTGACCTCAGCACTTTGATTAAGCAAGGTATGTAATGTATCCATTGCCCTGTCACACGAAGTTTTCATTTGCTGAGCATTTGTATTAAGCTGTGATACATTGCTTGCAATCTCTTCAACTCCTTGTGCTATATTGTCGGTATTAGTCTGTGCTGTTGATACGTTCTCGGCTTGCGATAACGCCCCTGTGGATATTTCGTTTACAGCATTTGTAATCTGTTTGCTGGCATTTGCAGCTGTATCCATAGACTGTGACAGGCTCGAACTTTCATTTCCCAAATTTACTACAACGCTCTTAGTATGGGAAATAACATTTGTAAGCTCATCAATAAGTACATTTTCAGAACCTACCATACTGCCAATCTCATCTTTTCTGTTAAGCTGCATTTTTTCAACGCCTAAGTCACCTGACGCTATTCGCTCTGTAGTTTGTGCTACATTTATAATCGGTTTTGCAATTGCAGAAGCAAATCTAAGTCCTAGAATTATAATGACAACAATAGCAATCACAACAATAACAAGCGTAATTATAAGTGTTGAGTAAAACGGCTTCATTACCACATCGTAATCTGTAAGTCCTACCACAACATATGAAGTATTAGCTTCTTTGGTATATGTTATCAACTCTTTGCTGCCGTTCCAACTTCCAACATATGAGCCTGTCTTATCATCAGATGCGAGCGTATAGAACTTAGTATTTGAATAATCTTCATCATCAGTCTCGCCAACGGTTGTTGCAGCCATCGCTCCTACTCTGTCAAACACCAGTATTTCATTATCATCCGATGTAACTTGTGAAAGTGATTCCGATAGGTTATAAAGCTCCGAATGTTTACCTATACCTCCGATAATATTACCATCCTTGTCATATATAGGCTCAGCCATTACAACAATACGGTTACCGGAGACAATAGATACAATTACATCTGTAATATATTTTGTTCCTTCAAGCGCTTTTTGCGCATAGATACGCTCAGATACATCATCTAAATTTGCTCCGTCTGACCTTACTATCTGCTGTCCATTTACATCAAACACAAATATTCCCGTATCTTCCGGAAAAGCCTGTGCGGAATTGACAAGAAGCTCTTCGGCCTGCGCTACATTATCTTTGCTTGGCTCTTGAAGTGCTTTAATAATTGTTGTATTTTTGGACAACACATCAATTCCGTTAAACGTATTATCTATAAGAGAAAGTACCTCGCGCTGAGCTGTCTGCAGTCTTTGCAAAGCAGCATTTTTCTCAAGCGACATAGTCTCATTATATATTCTTGATATAGAGAGCATGCCTACTACAAACAGCGGTATAACTGCTATTAAAAGAGTAAACGCAAGCATCTTTGTTCGAATGCCATTTCTTAACTTGGTTGTTTTACCTGTTTGATTTTTCTTATTTTTCATACAGTTCTCCTTCCCCCGTGCAGTGCAAAACAGTCCGTATCACCTATATACAAGGCTTTTCGTATATTTGTATTTTATCGATTTAAAGTATTCAAGTCAACATAATTAAACGCTATAGGCGGCAAGCATTGACTATAATTTTACTCCCATTTAGCGCACATTATAATTTTTTTTCATATTTATACTCAATATTTTGTTAGTAAAATATATAAATTCGCACATCATATAGTTGCCTACATTTTATTAGCCAAATAGTTCAATGACAAACTTCCATTCCATATTTTATAATATTTTTCGCCGGTTATTATTTTGCGTTTCAAGCACTGTTCTGTTGCCTGCACGATTCTTGTGCATATATTGCTCTCTTGCAATAGCTGCATAAAAAAGAAATCCGCCACATGGGCGGATTTCTGGATATGCATTGTTATATGAAGGATAATAAAATCCTTATTTCTGAGAGCGTCCGATCTCAAGACCTTTCTCAAATGCTTCTTTATTAAGAGGAAGAAGTTTAGGCTTCTTGCCAAGCTTATGCTCAATTGTACTCCATACAACTTCCGGAGGAACAACCTCTGTATAGCCAACGTATACACCAAGCATAATAACGTTAAGAACCTTGGCATTTCCCATCTCAAGAGCCATCTCCGTAACAGGAGCCTTGATAAGCTTAACATCATCTCTTCCAATATCATCTGATACGATAGAGCTGTTGATAAACAAATTACCACCACTCTTAAGTGTACCGATAAACTTCGCAAGTGAAGGACCATTCATAACAATAAGGTCGTCCATAACATCTCCTAAAGGAGCGCCAACCATATCATCAGAGATAACTACGAAGCAGTTTGCTGTACCACCACGCTGCTCAGCACCGTATGACGGGAAGAAAGTTACGTTCTTATCTGTAGAGTCGCAAGTAGCTGATGCTAAGAATTTACCGAGTGTCATAACACCCTGGCCGCCGAATCCGGCTACGCATAAATTTGTTTCCATATACCTTACGCCTCCTTCTTATCTTTATCTCTAACGAGACCAAGTGGGTACTCGGGAAGCATCTTCTCCTCAAGGAAATCAAGAGAGTCAAGAGGCTCTAATCCCCAGTTGGTCGGGCAGCTTGTTACTATCTCTACCATTGAGAAGCCTTTGCCTTCAAGCTGATTCTTGAATGCCTTCTTAATGGCGTTCTTTGTCTTCATAACATTTTGCGGAGTATTACAGCTTGTTCTCTCAAGATAATAAGGAGCTGTAAGCTGATTTAATATCTCACACATATGCATAGGATAACCATGCTCTTCTGCGATACGACCCTTAGGTGCTGTAGAAGCTTTCATACCGATAAGTGTGGTAGGAGCCATCTGTCCACCTGTCATACCGTAAATACCGTTGTTAATGAATATTACTGTGATGTTCTCACCGCGGTTAGCAGCTGAAACACTCTCTGCAAGTCCGATAGAAGCAAAATCTCCATCTCCTTGATATGTAAATATCAAGCTATCAGGATTACTTCTCTTCATACCTGTAGCTACAGCACAGGCACGACCGTGAGGTGCGGTAATAGTATCATATGCAATATAATCCATATGAAGACCGCAGCATCCGATACCTGTGATGCAGACTGTCTTGTCAATTACGTCAAGCTCTTCCATTACTTCACCAATAAGCTTGATGACTGTGGAATGCATACATCCGGGACAGAAGCCCGAAACTTTATCTTCCTGGATAGTCTTAGTTCTTGTATAAATCTTTTCCATTTTCGGCACCTCCTTATTTCCCTGCAATCTTTTTAACAGCTTCAATAACTGCCTCTTTGCTCATAATGTTACCACCTGAACACAGGCAAGTTTCTATAGGACAACGCTCTTTAACACCACTCTCAACGTCCTGTACGAACTGTGCAGGTATTGACATCTCAACGTCTAATACTGCCTTGCACTTGCTATAATCAATATTGTCAAAAGATTTGTACGGGAACGGATGTACCGTAAGAGCTCTTATAAGGCCAACCTTGATACCTTCTTCTCTTAAAGCATCAACAACGTATTTAGAGATACGTCCTGAAATACCATAAGATGCGATAACAATCTCTGCATCTTCAATCTTATATTCCTCAACTCTGGGCTCCCATGTACGATACATTGCCTCTGCTTCTTCGTTGCACTTCTGCTGTACTTCTGTAGACCACTGTCCTGGTTGGATCCATGATCTGTTAGCATAGTCAAGCTTATGTCCGATACAGGCCCATTTTTTCTTGTTCTCTTTAATCTTAGCTACTTCTTCGTCAGACTTCATTTCGGGAAGCTCTACAGGCTCCATCATAGTTCCGATAACACCGTCTGCAAGAATAAGAACAGGATTCATATCTCTATCTGCAAGGTCGAATGCTTCATATGTCATATCAACTGCTTCCTGAACTGTTGCAGGAGCAAGTACCATCATCTCAAAACCACCGTTTCCTGATGCCTTTGTTGCCTGGAAATAATCCTGCTGTGCAGGCTGGATAGCTCCAACGCCCGGGCCACCTCTTGAAATATTAGCATAAACCATTGGAATTCTTGCTGATGCGCAGTATGAAATACCCTCGCTCTTAAGCGCAATTCCAGGGCTTGATGATGATGTCATGGATCTGGTTCCTGCTGCTGCAGCTCCATATACCATATTAACTGATGCTACTTCTGATTCACCCTGAACGAAGTTTCCGCCTACTTCAGGAAGTCTTCTTGCAAAATACTCCGGGATCTCGTTCTGGGGCGTTATAGGATATCCGGCAAAGAACCGGCATCCAGCTCTGACAGCTGCCTCTGCTATAGCCTCGCAGCCTTTCATAAATACTCTAGCCATTATCTAAACCTCCTTATTTGTAAACGTCAATTGCTCCATCCGGACAAACACGGCCACACATTGCGCATCCGATACAATCATCAGGACGAGCGGCATAAACGTATTCGTAACCCTTTGAATTTACCTTGTTACCTACTTCGAGTACATTCTTTGGACAGTACTTGATGCAGTAGCCACAGCTTTTGCAGCGCTCGGCTATAACCTCGATTTTTCCTTGTGCCATTTGCTTTCCTCCTTTCGAACCTACAACTTCGAATTGCTAACCTATGATCCTTTATAGCCTTTCTCTATCCTCTGCCGGGTATCGGCATGCCGCCGGTACTCGAAACATCAATCCAAGGATAAGTAAGATATAGCTTAATCGGTATGACAGGCACCCCCGCCGAATCTTTGACCTCTTCATAAAGCGGCTCATTGACGCATGCAAAATCAACTGCAACATAAGGAGTGATAATCTCACTCATCTTACGGCAGCCTTCAATGAATTCATCAGCTGTTGTGCTGTAACCGTTATTAGGATTGTTAATCATGTGGAGTTTTCCAAGTTGGATGTGTGAAACGCCTAAAATCTTACCAAGTGTGCCATCAATATGATCGATGTCATAAGACCATGGCCTGTATGCGTTCAGCACATAATAGACTATGCAGTTATCCTTGTTAATCTTCGGAGCGTAGCCCCCAATAGAACGAGCGCCGATATAGTCTCCGCCTACGTCAAGTATTACATAACAAGAATCATCTCTCATCAAAGAGTTAACACCGCCAACCATAGTCGGCGCATCCATAAACTGCTCTTCGAAATGGAAGATAACTCCGATATCTTCCATCTGTTGACAGACATCTCTGGATCTAAAAAGCGGCTTAGTCATGTCCATATCAAAAAAATGAACCTCTTTATCACCGAGTTGGATAAGGTACTTGGCAAAATTAAGACAGACTTCACTTTTACCACTGCCTGCCTCACCAACGAATACGAAATTCGTCTTATCTTCTATAAGGTTGGAAATAACATCCAAAACTTCGCTTGCCATTGTTATCTACCTCATCTTGTGCATATTATCACAAAATCTCTTCCAGATATAAACGATTCTGTCACTGTTACATAATTCGTGTATTTCAATTTTAATCTATTTTGGTCAAAAAGTGAAATGCTTTTTTGTACTGATACATTCCAAATGTGACACTTTAAGCTTGCCACCCCATATACACATGAGTTAAAATAACCTCTAGGTATAAAGCCGCTAATTTTATCTCAGTCGGATAAGACCCCTTCCTCTAAGCGTAGCGAAGGTAGGGGTTATAACAAACTGGTCTCAGTCAAGGTTACCCTAAAGGACTAGGAATGCTAAGCATTCCGTCGCAATCTCCGACTGAGATAAACGCTCCGCTTTTGATGCGCTTAAGATTT